>NZ_JBNDHT010000003.1:0-116587 GCF_056755115.1 Rhizobium sp. SVR5-2C
CCTGCGGCGACAATCGCGTGATCGCGTGATCGAGCAGCGAGCGGCCGCCGAGCATGACGGTCGCCTTGTCCTGCCCCATGCGCGAGGAGCGGCCCCCGGCAAGGATGACGCCAGGAATGTTGGTGTTCTGCAAGGCGAAAGCTGGCATGGCGGTTCTCAGACTGGGCTGCGCGGCTCGGATTCCTGCGCGAGCGGCGGCACGTGGCGTTTGGCCTCCCGGTAGAAGGTATATAGCCCGGACGCGATGACAACGGCGGCGCCGGTGACGGTCCAGAAGTCCGGCACTTCCGCGAAGAAGATGTAACCGAGAAACGCCGAAAAGATCAGGCTCGTATAGCGGAAGGGCGCCACGAACGAAACTTCGCCGGTGCGCATCGCGACGATGACGGATTGATAGCCGATCAGCACCAGCGCCGACGCAAGCACCAGGTGCGAAAGCGAGGTTGTGCTGACCGGTCGCCAGCCGCCGAGTGCAGGGATCAGCAGCGCACCGAAGAAGGCCACCGACATGGCGGTGACCACGGTGACCATCAGCGAGGGAATCTCGGGATCGATCGAGCGGGTTGCAAGATCGCGGCCCGCCGTTGCCAGAACGCTCCCGACGCAGAGAAGGGCGGCGGGCGTGAAGCCTTCCGGGCCGGGCCGGATGATGATCATGACGCCGACGAGGCCGACAAGGATCGCCGACCAGCGCCGCCAGCCGACCGGCTCGCGGAAGAAGAGTGCGGCTCCGAAGGTCACCACAAGCGGCAGTGATTGCAGGATGGCCGAGGCATTGGCGATCGGCATCATGCCGAGCGCTGTGATGTAGGTGACCGCGGCGAGCATTTCGCAGATGACGCGCAGGATGATGATTGGCTTCAGGATGATGCGCCAGGAGCGCAGCGCACCGAGATAGCGGGCGATGAAATAGACGAGAACACTGGTGAACAGGCCGCGAATGAACATGATCTCGCCGGCGTTCATATAGCTGATGACCGACTTGGACAGGGCGTCGCTGGAGGCGAAGCCGGCCATGGCCATGCTCATGAAGATTGCGCCCTGGGTATTGCGAGACCGCGGCATGAAGAGAGATTCCCGATTTTCGTGCCGCCCTTTTAGAGGCGATCGCAGAGCAAGGGAATCGGATGAAAGCCACACCCGGAATAATTCGATTGCGCAGCGCACAACGACGTTGCCCGAGCGGCAAGCCGCCATTGTTTTTGAACAAAAGCCCTCCTCTGGCGTTCTGTTTTTGGAAGCAAAGCAAAAGGAGTAACGTGATGGATTGGAATCGTGTCGAAGGTAACTGGAAGCAGATGAAGGGCAGGATCAAGGAGCAGTGGGGCAAGCTCACTGACGACGATCTTGACCAGATCGCCGGTCGCCGCGAGCAGCTCGAAGGCAAGATCCAGGAACGCTATGGGATAGAAAAGGACCTCGTCAAGCGCGATATTGACGATTGGTACGGCCGCCAGACCTGGCACTGAACATCAGCCCCGCTTCGGCGGGGCTTCTTCCAGCTAAACACCAGGAGATAGTGATGCCGACTGACGTACCAAATCCCGCTGAAACGCCGCGTGGCCCGACACCGACGCCCGGCGTGCCTGATCGCGTCCAGGAAAAGCCCCCGAAGACGCCGGCTCAAGACCCGGCAGACAACAAGAACCCCAACGACCCCGAGCCTCTCGATCCGGCGCTGCTGCCGATCGGCGATCCCGCGGGCGCGGCTTAAGCAACCATCAGAATGAAGTTGTTACCCGCCGGTGACGCTCATGTGGCGTGCGACGGCGGGGCGGTTGTGGGTGCGGTCGATAATGAAGTCGTGGCCTTTCGGCTTGCGCGTGATCGCTTCGTCGATTGCGGCATAGACCAGGCTGTCATCCTCCGTGGCGCGGAGCGCCGAACGAAGGTCGGCCGCATCGTTCTGCCCGAGGCACATATAGAGCGTGCCGGTGCAGGTGAGGCGGACGCGATTGCAGCTTTCGCAGAAATTATGGGTCATCGGCGTGATGAAGCCGAGGCGGCCGCCGGTTTCGGCAATCTCGACATAGCGGGCAGGGCCGCCGGTCTTGTAAGCAATATCGGTTAGCGTGAACTGACGCTCGAGATCGGCGCGAAGCTCGGAGAGCGGCAGATACTGATCGGTCCGATCCTCGTCGATCTCGCCCATCGGCATGGTTTCGATGACCGTCAGGTCCATGCCGCGGCCGTGCGCGAAGCGCAGCATGTCCGGTATCTCGGCGGCGTTGAAATCCTTAAGGGCGACCGCATTGAGCTTGATCTTCAGCCCGGCCTTCTGCGCCGCGTCGATGCCATCCATCACCTTGGCGAAGTCGCCCCAGCGGGTGATCTTGCGAAACTTGTCGGGATCGAGCGTGTCCAGCGAGACGTTGATGCGGCGCACACCGCAGTCGTAGAGTTCCTCGGCGTGGCGGGCGAGCTGCGAGCCGTTCGTCGTCAGCGTCAGTTCTTCGAGGCCGGAGCCGATCCGCTTTCCGAGTTCGCGCACGAGGAACATGATGTTCTTGCGCACCAGCGGCTCGCCGCCCGTCAGCCTGATCTTGCGCACCCCCTTGGCGATGAAGGCGGAACAGAGCCTGTTCAGCTCTTCCAGCGTCAGGAGATCCTTTTTCGGCAGGAAGGTCATGTTTTCCGCCATGCAATAGGTGCAGCGGAGATCGCAACGGTCGGTGACGGAGACGCGCAAATAGGTGACCGCCCGCCCAAAGGGGTCGATCATCGGGTCCGCATCCGCCACCAGAGGGGATGCATTTCCTATCGTTCCGACATGGCTGTTCATGAATATCTCCGTTGCCATGGTAATGTGGCCAGATGTGGTTGCTGCGTCAAGGGAAAGAGCGGGGACGCACGGCAAATTGAGCTTGCCTCGAAAAGCCGGATTGCCTACTGCTCTGGGACAAATGGAGGGTGCGATGAGCGATATCTGGCCGACCGAACTGCGCGTATCCAAGGATCGGCAGCGCCTGACGGTGACGTTCGACGATGGCCAGAGCTTCGATCTATCGGCCGAGATGCTGCGCGTCCTCTCGCCCTCGGCGGAAGTGCAGGGTCATGGGCCGGGACAGAAGCTGACCGTTCCAGGCAAGCGGAACGTCGCGATCATCTCGATGATGCCGACCGGCAATTACGCCGCGCGCATCGGCTTCGACGACATGCACGACACAGGCATCTATACCTGGACCTATCTGCGGGAGCTGGGCGAGCGGGGCATGGAGCTTTTTGCGGAATACGAGGCCGAACTCGCAGCCAAGGGCATGAGCCGCGACGTGGCGGAAAAGCCGCGCTGACCGAACCACTGTGACCATCAGGGGGAAAAATGGTGGCGACCACAGGTAAGAACTGGCTTCGTTCGAAGGGAGGTCCGGCCGACAGCAAGGTCAGCTATCTCGAACTCTTCTTCGATCTGGTCTTCGTCTTCTCCATCTCCCAGCTTTCGCATGCACTGGCAGCGCATTACACGCCGCTTGGAGCGGCCGAAGCTGCGCTGATGACCTTCGCCGTCTGGTGGGTCTGGATCTTTACCGCCTGGGTGACGAACTGGCTCGATCCGGAAAAGATGCCGGTGCGGGGCATGCTTGTCGTCCTCATGCTGCTCGGGTTGGTGCTCTCGGCTTCCATTCCCGAAGCCTTCGGCGATAAGGGTCTGCTTTTTGCCGCTGCCTACGTGCTGATGCAGGTCGGCCGGTCGCTGTTTACCGTTTATGCGATGAAGGATTCCGGCGGCTCGAACTATGTGAACTTCGTCCGCATCACCACCTGGCTTGCGGTTGCCGGCGTGTTCTGGATCATCGGCGGGCTCCTGGAGCATGAGGCGCGGCTGATGGTCTGGGCGTTCGCACTCCTCATCGAATATATGGGTCCGGCCACCGGATTCTTCGTGCCGGGCTCCGGCAGGTCGACGGCCGCCGACTGGGACGTCTCCGGCGCCCACATGGCGGAGCGCTGCGCGCTGTTCATCATCATCTGCCTCGGCGAGGCGATCCTCGTTTCCGGCCGCACTTTTTCTGAGCTGCCGTTCTCAGCGCTGACCGGCTTGGTCTTCGCAATCGGCTTCATCGGCACGGTTGCGATGTGGTGGCTTTATTTCCGGTTCGGGCATTCGCGTGCCGCACACCGGATCGAGCATGACGAGGCGCCGGGGCGTCTTGCGCGGCTGGCTTTCACCTATGCGCATATTCCGATTCTGGCCGGCATCATCGTGCATGCGGTGGCCGTCGAGTTCATGTTCTCGCATCCGCACGAGACGGGCAATCTCGGGGTCATGGCCTCGGTTCTCGGCGGCTCGGGACTGTTCCTCTTAGGCAATCTCTGGTTCAAGGGCGCCACGAGTGGAAGGCCGCCGCTCTCACACTTGGCGGGCCTGGTTTTCCTGATCCTGCTTGCGTTTGCCGCGCCGTTTGCCGAGGTCTACGTCATGGGCATCCTGGCGGCGCTGGTATTGATCGTCGTTGCGGCCTGGGAATACCGGTCGCTTGCCGGTGCTCCCCAATCTGAGACGATTCACTAATCGTCAGTCTTCGTCGCGCAAATCCTGCTGCAGCACGCCGATGATGCGTTCCATGGAACTCGCCATCGCCATGCACTGGTCGATCGGCTCGGGGGAAAGCACCCGGTCGATCAGATCGGTCTGGATCACCATGGCGCGCTCGGTGACGCTGCGGCCTTCCTCCGTCAGGTAAAGCCGCAGCACGCGTTTGTCCTTGTCGTCGCCGCGGCGTTCGATCAGGCCGCGCTTTTCCATCTGCGGCAACAGCATGCTCATGTTGGAGCGGCCGACGAGCAGCTTTCGCGCAAGCTCCTGCTGGGAGATGCCCTCGAAGCGATAGAGATTGATCAGAATATCGAGATGCGGGGTCTTGATGTCGAGGTCTGCCAGCGAACGGCCCAATGACTGCTGCATCAACTGGCAGGCACGGGCAACCGCAATCCAACTGCGGAAGCGCGGATGATCCCAGGGTAGGGATTGATTTTTGTTCATCGTTGTACTTTATTGTTCAGTGTTGAACATTATTGGATTCCCACTATGCCAAACTTTACGCTGAAGGTCACCCGCCTCGGATTTTCGCTGCTGCAGTCGGTTTCGCCGGGTCTTGCGGGCAAGGCGGCCTTCCGGCTCTTCTGCCGGACGCCGTCCTCAAAGCCAAAGGAGGAAAAGGCAAAGGCGGCGCATGCAGCCGGACGGGCGTTCCTGCAATCGGCGGAACGCATCGAGCTTCGGCTACCAGGAGGGCGGCGCGCGCAGGCCTACCGGGTGAATGGCGGCGCGGCCGGCAAGCGGCGGCGGTATCTGGTGACGCATGGCTGGGGATCGAGCATGGATTACATGACCAGTCTGATCGGCGCGCTCGTAGAGAGCGGCGCCGAGGTGATCGGGGTGGACTTTCCAGGACACGGGCGGGCCGGCGGGCGCTTTCTGCACATGGGGCTTGCCGTGCAGACGATTGCCGCCGCCGAGGCGCGGTTTGGCGCCTTCGATGCGGCGGTCGGCCATTCCTTCGGCGGAGCAGCATTGATGGTTTCGGCCGCCGGCATGCTGCAAGAGGTCGCCGCCCTTTCGGCCGGAAGGATCGTGACGATCGGCTCGCCGAGCGAGATGAAATGGCTGTTTACCGGCTTCGGCAGAATGATCGGGCTCGGAAAGGCGGCGCAGGCCGTACTCGAGGGCGAGGTCCATCGTCGTACCGGCCGCAGACTTGAGGAGTTCGATGCGGGAAGGGTGGCCGGAACAATGGCGGGACCGGTGCTCGTGATCCACGCCGAGGACGACAAGGAGGTGAGCGCTGGTCATGCGCGGCGCTATGCTGCGTCTGGCGGGAACGTACGGCTCCTCTGGGCGAATAGCTTCGGCCACCGGCGGATCGTCAGCGCCGAGCCGGTGCTTTCCGCAATCCAAAGTTTCCTCGCGGATGATCTCATCAAAAAAGATGCTGAGATCATTCCGCTTTTTGACCTTCCGGCGAAGCGGGCGTCATTGTAGCGTCACCTTAGGCGGCTAGTGGCCGGCCTTTGACAGCGGCAGGGCAATCATGAAGATCATCAGGACAGTCGAGGAACTCAGCGAGATCTACGCAGGAGGCCTCACACAGGCCTCCGTTGCCAAAGTGACGAAGGTGCTGACGCCGCTTTACCGGCAGATGATCGAAGCTTCGCCCTTCATGGCGCTTGCGACAGTGGGGCCTGAGGGGCTCGATTGCTCACCGCGCGGTGACATCGGCGGCGTGGTACGCGTGATCGATGAAAAGACAGTGCACCTGCCTGACTGGCGCGGCAACAATCGCGTCGATTCGCTTTCGAACATCGTGCGCGATCCGCGGCTTGCGCTGATGTTTCTGGTGCCGGGTTCGAACACGACGATGCGTATCAACGGCCGCGGCGTCGTTTCGAACGACGACGCGCTGCTCGGAAGCTTCGAGATGGATGGCAAGCATCCGCGAACCGTGGTGGTGATCACGATCGACGAGGCTTACTTCCAGTGCGCCCGCGCCCTGATCCGGTCGCGCCTCTGGAACCCTGAGAATTTCGTCGACCCGGCTACCTTGCCGACGCCCGGCCAGATGCTGAAGGCCGCGACGGAGGATTTCGATCACGAGACCTACGACCGCGAATGGGCCGGCCGTGCGGCAAAGACGATGTGGTAGGCAAGCGTCATCGGCAGGTGACGCTTAGGACTAGGCCTTGTAGATCAGCCAGCTCTTGGTGAAGTCCTTCTGCATGCCCTCCTGGTAGAGGATGCTGCAGTTGCGGCCGGCATTCTTCGCACCATAGAGGGCGATGTCGGTCTTGTAGTAAAGTTCGCCCGGATCGTCGGCGTGCGATGCCATGCAGACGCCCATGGAAACGGTGACGGGGCCGTAGTTCACGCGGGTGCGCGAATTCTTGAACGGCGTTGCCTCGAGCGTGCGGCGGATGCGCTCTGCCATGTGCATGACCTCTTCCGAGGTATTGCCATCGACGATCAGCGCAAACTCTTCGCCGCCGGCACGGGCGACGAAGACATCGCGGCGCACGTTGGCGCGGATAACCGAAGCGACGGTCGCAAGGATCTTGTCGCCGACGGGATGACCGTAGGTGTCGTTGATTTTCTTGAAGTTGTCGATATCGGCAAGCACCAGAGCGGTGACGGGCTTCAATGCCGGATTGTCGAAAACGGCAGCGAGACGATCGTCGAAGGCGCGGCGGTTGGAAAGGCGCGTCAACGAGTCTGTATTGGCGATGCGTTTGTATTCATCGAGTTCCTTGCGGACCCGATCCATTTCCTGCGAGCGCTGGACGACATCCTCGACCGTTCTTTCGCCATGTGCCATCGTATCGCCGGTTGCTTCGGTGAGCAGCGTAATGGCGCTTTCGATGAGTTCGGCGCTGGCGGCGCTCTTGGAGTTCATGCGCTTGCAGGTTTCGCCAAGCAGCTTGTTGTAGCTTTCGAGTGACGTCTGCTCCTGGCGCAGAACGCGCAGAAGACCATCAAGCTCGCCGGTGATGCGGCTGTGGGCATCATCGAAGATAAGGGTCGGCGAATGAGTGAAGTACTGCGCGCCAAGCGCATCGAGCTCCTGCTGGGTAGCCTGGCCACCGAGGGCGGCGAGTTCGCGCGTCAGGGCAGGGTTGGAACCGATATAGGCCTCATAGAAGAGCTCGTAATTGCGCGGGATGGGCGCGACTCCCATTGAGCGCATGGCATAGGTGATCTGACCTGCCACATCCGGAACCTGCGCTTTTGGCGCTGCAGCCGCAGTCATTCGGCATACTCCTCAATGAGATTTCAAAGGCAATCTCATATTGGTTAGCTTAAATTCGTTGGGAAAGTATTAAAGAGATATATACCAAAGATGAGATGTGATTATTGTGGTTGCATTGCCCGGAAATACTATACCATTGAAATACAACGAGAATATGAATATCCCTCATATATGGCATTGTGTCGGCGCAAACCCGCTTTGCAAATTTTACGAGAATTGCTGACGTAAATCGTCTTCGACTGTCATCACTTTGTTGACAGTCGGTGTCGAAAATCCGCTCTTCTGTAAACGATGAAGACGGCGCACATTCCTTCTCAACGGGCCGGGAGCGGCCCAAACAGAAGGCATGAGATCATGGAAACGTCTCGTCATACATCGCCGACCATCCTCGCCGCCGCCGTTATCGCCGGCTCTGTATTCCTGCTGCAGGACAGCGGGTTTTTCGACGGTGCGTTTCGTACCGATATCCTTGCCAGCGTCAAGGCCGAAGACTCGCTGAGCCTCGCCAATGTTCAGGCGCTGGGCGGTATGGCTACGGCCCAGCAGATCGATCGGCAGAAGACGGGCGCCGTCCACTGACGGCGCTCAGCCGAGATTGAGTTCCTGGAAGAAGTCGTTGCCCTTGTCGTCAATGACGATGAAAGCCGGGAAATCCTCGACCTCGATCTTCCAGACAGCCTCCATGCCAAGTTCCGGATATTCCAGCACCTCGACCTTCTTGATGCAGTCCTGCGCCAGGCGTGCGGCAGGGCCGCCGATGGAGCCGAGATAGAAGCCGCCATGCTTCTTGCAGGCTTCGCGCACGGCGCGCGAGCGGTTGCCCTTGGCGAGCATCACCATCGAGCCGCCGAAGGACTGGAACTGGTCGACGTAGCTGTCCATGCGGCCGGCCGTGGTTGGGCCGAACGAGCCCGAAGCGTAACCGGCGGGGGTCTTGGCGGGCCCCGCATAGTAGACCGGATGGTTCTTCATGTATTCCGGCATGCCTTCACCCTTTTCAAGGCGTTCGCGGATCTTTGCGTGGGCCAGATCGCGGGCGACAATGATCGTTCCGGTCAGCGACAGGCGGGTCTTCACCGGATGCTTCGACAGCTCCGCGAGGATGCCGGTCATCGGTTGGCTGAGGTCGATGCGGACCATGGAGTCCGAAAGCTTGGACTGATCGGTCTCCGGCATATACTTGGACGGGTCGGTCTCGAGCTGTTCGACGAAGATGCCTTCGCGCGTGATCTTGCCCTTGGCCTGACGGTCGGCGGAGCAGGAGACACCGAGGCCGATCGGCAGAGAGGCACCGTGGCGCGGCAGGCGGATGACGCGCACGTCATGACAGAAATACTTTCCGCCGAACTGCGCGCCGACGCCCATCTGCTGCGTCAGCTTATGGATTTCCTTCTCCATCTCGATATCCCGGAAGGCATGGCCGCTTTCGGAGCCTTCGGTCGGCAGATCGTCGAGGTAGCGCGTCGAGGCGAGCTTGACGGTCTTCAGGTTCATTTCGGCCGAGGTGCCGCCGATGACGATCGCTAGATGGTAGGGGGGACAGGCTGCCGTACCCAGCGTCAGGATCTTCTCCTTGAGGAAGTCGATCATCCGGTCATGCGTCAAGAGCGACGGCGTGCCCTGGTAAAGGAAGGTCTTGTTGGCCGAGCCGCCGCCCTTGGCGACGAACAGGAAATCGTAGGAATCGACGCCTTCCTCGTAGATGTCGATCTGGGCGGGCAGGTTGTTCTTGGTGTTCTTTTCCTCGAACATCTTGAGGGGGGCGAGCTGCGAATAGCGCAGGTTCTTCTTCTCGTAAGCGTCCATGACGCCCTTGGCGAGCGCTGTGTAGTCGCCGCCTTCGGTCCAGACCCTGCGGCCCTTCTTGCCCATGATGATCGCCGTGCCGGTATCCTGGCACATGGGCAGCACGCCGCCGGCCGCGATGTTGGCATTCTTCAGAAGGTCGTATGCCACGAAACGGTCGTTGTCGGTCGCTTCCGGATCATCGAGGATCGAGGCGAGCTGCTGCAGATGGCCGGGGCGCAGCAAATGGTTGATGTCGGCAAAGGCGGTTTCAGCCAGAAGGCGGATGCCCTCAGGTTCAACCGTCAGGATGTCCTGACCCTTGAAGCTGTCGACAGAGACGTAGTCGCTGCTGATCTTGCGGTAAGGAGTGTTGTCATTGCCGAGCGGGAAAAGATCGTCAGCCATCAAATGGACCTTTCTTGGGAACGGGCATCACGCAGTCGGGGACGGTCTAAATCCCGACGGGGGGAAATGCAATTGGCAGCGATCATGAGGCCGGGACGGCGCGACAAAAAGCCCGCCCGGCATAACCGGGCGGGCCTCGACCTGAGAAAGTCAGACCAGATTAGAACGAACGCTGCAGGCGGAAGAAGCCGGTAACGCCGTCAACGTCTTCTTTGCCATTGTCGTGATCGTTGCTGATGTAGTTGACGGTGAACTTCGTCGCGAGGTTTTCGACGATCTTGTAGTCGAGCGTGACACCAGCGCGCCACTGGCTACCGCTATCGAAGTCACCGTTGGCGTCGGTATCGATATTGTCGGTGTACTGGACAGCCGGGGTGATGGTGAACTTGTCAGTTGCCTTGACGGCGTACTGAGCAGCAACGGACCATTCGCCGTTCTTGTAGTAGTTGTTTGGCTTGTCTGCATAAAGACCTGCCAGGCCGAAGGTGCCAGGACCGATGTCGGCGTACATGACGGCGCGGAGGGCGACCGATTCCGCGTCGACGTCGTAGGCAGCAAGAAGCTCTGCCTTGATGGCGCCGAACTTGCCACCGATCGCTCCGTCGATACCGATGTTGTTACCGCCGTGCTCGATGAAGCTCGTCAGTTCTTCAGCAGCGATACCAGCGTAGAAGTCGCCGGCTTCATACTGGTAGCGGATGGAGTTGAAGTTGGTGTTGTTGTTGATGGTTTCGGTTTCACCCGAGAAGTCGGCATCCCACCAGTTGACGAACTTACCGACGCGGAAGCCCGCGATGTCCATGTAAGCTTGATCGATATGGGTTTCGTTCTGGGAGCTATCGGTGAGATTGGCAGGGCCGTTCGGGCGGAAGTTCGCCTGATAAATGACAACGCCGGTGAGCGGACCGTA
The DNA here is from genome assembly GCF_056755115.1 of Rhizobium sp. SVR5-2C. Lineage (NCBI taxonomy): Bacteria > Pseudomonadati > Pseudomonadota > Alphaproteobacteria > Hyphomicrobiales > Rhizobiaceae > Rhizobium > Rhizobium sp. SVR5-2C. The sequence continues at coordinate 10,843 of NZ_JBNDHT010000003.1, forward strand.
TTCGGTGTCGCTCTTGGCCTGGAAGACCACCTGGCCACGGGTACGGACGTTCCAGTCTTCGCCGCCGCCGTTCTCAGCGATATCGCCGAAAGAGTAGTTGACGTCGAAACGGATGTAGCCGCCGATCTTCAGGCAGGTTTCCGTGCCGGGGATATAAAAGTAACCGATACCGTAGGCGTCGCAGACGCGAACATATTCGACCGGTTCCGGCTCGGCTGCGACGATAGCGTCGGCAGCCTGGGCGCCGGAAACCACTGCGAGGGCAGCGGCGGAGCCGAGAAGAAGGCTCTTGATATGCATAAACAATCTCCAATTCAAAGTTTCGAGGGGCCTGGGAAAACCATTCGGCATGTCCCAATCCCAGGTCGTGTTTTTATGAAGACGGTGGGGCCACCGACTTCGGCGGCGTGGCTACAGGGCGAAAAACACGGGAAAATAAAGACTGAATGACTTGAAGAACTTAAGTTCCAGTGTTGCCACAATGATACAGTATTCGCCATGGTGGGTTGCAGAAATGCAACTAAAACAACGCAGTCGTGCGCGGGCGATGGCATTATTTATGCATGCGTTATTTATGTAATTATAAAATAGTTAATCTGAATATTATTTCTTGGGCAGGAAAAAGATCTGTCGATTCTCTTTGAGATCGATTTTATTACATGCTCGTCATATCGCTCGACTAAGGCTGCGCCCGGGCATTCCCAGGCCCAACCCAGCCGACCAAAAGGCGAAAGGCTCGCGATTGACCTCTGCGAGCCTTTTTGTTTTTGTGCAGCTATTTCGCCCGCGAGACGGCTAGGGAGCGGGATGGGACCGCCGAAGGTTATTTCGGGCCGATCATCTGCTCGGGGCGAACGATCTCGTCATATTGCTCTGCGGTGACGAGGCCGCTTGCGAGCGCTTCTTCCTTCAAGGTCGTGCCGTTTTTGTGGGCGGTCTTGGCAATCTTGGCGGCGTTGTCGTAGCCGATCGTCGGGGCAAGAGCGGTCACGAGCATGAGCGAGCGTTCCAGACCGGCCTTGATATTGTCCTCACGCGCTTCGATGCCGACGACGCAGTTGTCGGTGAAGGAGACGGCTGCATCGCCGAGAAGCTGGACGGACTGCAGGAAGTTATAGGCCATTATCGGATTGTAGACGTTAAGCTCGAAATGACCCTGGCTGCCGGCGAAGGTGAGGGCGGCGTGATTGCCGAAGACCTGGGCGCAGACCTGGGTCATCGCCTCGCACTGCGTCGGGTTGACCTTGCCGGGCATGATCGACGAGCCCGGCTCGTTTTCCGGCAGCGCCAGTTCCCCGAGCCCGGCACGCGGGCCGGAGCCCAGCAGGCGGATATCGTTGGCGATCTTGAAGAGGGCGGCAGCCGCCGCATTGATTGCGCCGTGGCTGAAGACCATGCCGTCATGCGAGGCGAGCGCCTCGAATTTGTTGGGTGCCGTGACGAAGGGCATGTCGGTTATCCTGGCGATCTCCTCCGCCACCTTTTCGGCAAAGCCGACCGGTGCATTCAAACCGGTGCCGACGGCGGTGCCGCCCTGCGCCAGTTCATAGAGGCCGGGAAGCGTCAGCTCGATCCGCTTGATCGCGGCGCCGACCTGGGCAGCATAGCCGGAGAATTCCTGCCCGAGCGTCAGCGGCGTGGCATCCTGGGTATGCGTGCGGCCGATCTTGATGATGTGGCTGAACTCGACGACCTTCATGTCGAGCGCGGCATGCAGGTGTTTCAGGGCCGGCAGCAGATGACGGGTGATCTGCTCGGCGCAGGCGATATGCATGGCCGTCGGATAGGTGTCGTTGGACGACTGGCTCATGTTTACATGGTCGTTCGGATGAACGGGTTTCTTCGAGCCCATGACGCCGCCGAGCATTTCGATCGCGCGGTTCGAAATCACCTCGTTGGCATTCATGTTCGACTGCGTGCCGGAGCCGGTCTGCCAGACGACGAGCGGGAAATGGTCGTCGAGCTTGCCGTCGATGACTTCCTGAGACGCGTCGACGATTGCCTTGCCGATCGCTGGATCGAGCTGGCCGAGTTCCATGTTCACCCGAGCGGCGGCCTGCTTGACGATCCCAAGGGCGCGGACGATCGACAGCGGTTGCTTTTCCCAACCGATCTTGAAATTGCCGAGCGAGCGTTGTGCCTGCGCTCCCCAGTATCGGTCGCTCGGCACGTCAATGGGGCCAAAGGTATCTGTTTCGGTACGGGTCGGGGTCATGGCATGCCTTCCTGTCGCAGGCGCCGAGGCGCGTTTGTCCGAGGACGATATAGGTCCGAACGGCTTCGCGGAAAACCGGTTTTCACAAGATGAGAGCGCCTTAAGGCGGGCCTGTCGTGATTTTTATGACACTACCGAAACTTTATGCGCCGGGAGCGCGTTTCGGTCGCATGGTAACCCGGCGGAATTCGGTAAAAAATTAACTAATAATTTCATAATTTTGTGTGAACTAATCCTTGCCGGCGCGATTTATTGCGTAACATTAAGTTGTGCCGGAGCGACTGGTGCTCGAGGCCGGTTTCTGCCAATGGACCGGAAAAAGCCAGGCTATTTGAATTTTGAAGCGGGCTGTTCTGCCCGTGCCTAAGACAGCGTGATATTGGGACTGGAAGAAGCATGACATCGTTTTTCAAGGGTGCGGTTTCCGCACTGGCACTTTCCTGTGGCGTTGCGGCAATGGCCGCGCCCGCGCATGCCTATACGCTGATGGATCTGTTCCGCGGCCATCGGGAGCGCCCCCAGAGCACAATGTTCGGTACCCCGCGTCCTTATCAGCCGATGCCAGGCGATGCGCAGTCCGCTCCGCTGCCGAAGGTCACCGGTCCGCGCTACTATACCTACAAGCCGGATGCGATGCGTTTCGTCGATCTCGCCAAAGCGGCCGACCCGATGGTGACGGGGGCGGTTGCATCTGTTTCCGATCAGCCGGCCGTGGCGCCGGTGGTAGAGCGTCAGTTTCTGATCGAAGCGAAGGTGCGCGCCGATGTGAATGTCGCACAGGCGCTCGAGACCTATTACGGCAATGCCAAGAACCCCTTTGTCTGGTTGACCGGCACCGAGATCAACGACCGCGCCAAGGCGGCGATGAACCTCCTCGCCGGCGTCGGTTCGGTCGGCCTCGACCCAGCCGACTATGCTGTCGAGCAGCCGGCGATCGATCCCGCCAACCCCGATCCGGCCACCCGCGACCGCGCGCTCGCACAATTCGAGCTGCAGCTTTCATCGAAGGTGCTCGCCTATGTCCAGGATACGGTGCGCGGCCGTGTCGATCCGAACAAGCTTTCCGGCTACCACGACTTCAAGCGCAAGGTGGTCAATCTCGATCCGGTTCTGAAGCTCGCGCGCCTGAGCCCCGATGTCGGCGCCTATCTGGGCAGCCGCACGCCTGATGGCCCGCAGTTCGCTGCGCTGAAAGCGGAACTTGCCAAGCTTAATGCTGAAACGGGTGGCGACGAACCGATCACCATCTCGCTCAATGGGGTGCTGCACCCGGGCGAGAGTTCGCCTGAAGTCGCCAATATCGTCAAGGCGATCGATAAGCATGGCTCAGAGGCGCTGAAGGCACAGCACGTCGCGACGCTTGCCGCCTACACCGGCAGCTCCGAGTACTCGCCGGAGCTGGTTTCGCTGGTCGAGGATTTTCAGAAGGAACACAGTCTGAAGGCGGATGGTGTGATCGGCCAGGCGACTGTTCGCGTGATGACGGGCGGCGACAGCAACGCCTCGAAGATCGAAAAACTGAATGTTGCCATGGAGCAGGCGCGCTGGCTGCCGGACGATCTCGGCTCGCGCTACGTCTTCATCAATCAGCCGGCCTTCATGGTCTACTACCACAACGACAACAAGGAACAGTTGTCGATGCGCGTGGTGGTCGGCCAGAAAGAGCACCAGACCTATTTCTTCCAGGATCAGATCGAGACTGTCGAGTTCAATCCGTTCTGGGGCGTTCCGCAATCGATCATCATCAACGAGATGCTGCCGAAGCTGCGCGCCGATCCTAACTACCTCGACCGCATGGGTTATGAAGTGGCGGTCAACGGTCGCGCGGTTCCGTCTTCCAGCGTCGATTGGTACGGTTCGACAGCCAATGTCTCCGTGCGCCAGCCGCCGAGCGGCGACAATGCACTGGGCGAGTTGAAGATCCTGTTCCCGAACAGCCATGCGATCTACATGCATGACACGCCCTCGAAGAGCTTCTTCAAGCGCGACATGCGGGCGCTGAGCCACGGTTGCGTGCGTCTTGCCGATCCGCGCGCCATGGCGGCGGCTGTGCTCAACACGACCGTTGCGGATGTTGCGAAGCAGATCGCGACGGGTCAGAACAAGGCCGTGTCCGTGCCGCAGAAAATCCCGGTCTATATCTCCTACTTCACGGCCTGGCCGAACAAGGATGGCGTCGTTGAATACTTCAACGATGTCTATGACCGCGATTCCTACGTCGAGAAGGCTTTCGACGCGACGACCAAGGCGCGAGAAGCCCAGATCTGAGCCTCCTCAGACGGATTTCAAAAGGCGGTCTTCGGGCCGCCTTTTCTTTTGTGATGAAAGTTGTTCCGTGATCGGAGACCAAGACTCTCGCAAGAATGCCTAGCGAATTGTCGGGTGTTCCTGAAGTGCTATTGTCAGCATATGCGACACTTGGTTGGGCGTTCCCGGTGGATAGCGAAGGTATTCGCTTGTTCGCCCAGTAACTCTTATGAATTACTGTTTTCCTTCTCTAACAGCATGTATATCAAATTGCATTGCCTGATCTGAGCGGCGCTTGCAGGTGGCAGAATGGTCGGCATGGCGCGACCGCGCCTTGATCAGATTCTATCAGACTGCCGTGATGAACACAGACGATCCGAATGCTTCGAGTTCTTTGGAGAAGGAGAATGCCAATGGTTCGCGGTCTGCAATTGTTCGCTATCCTCGCCCTTTCCCTGGTGCCTGCGATGTCATGGGGGCAAGACAAGCAATCGGCGCCCGCCGCCCATGTTCCGTTACAAAAGACAATTGGACAGGCGAAACCTGAAATCGTTCCGTCGCTGATCGTTCTGAACTCCGACGGTGCGAGCCTGGCCGGGCAGACATTGACGCTGAACGGCGTCTCGACCAACGCAATCATCTTTGCCGATCGCCCGGTACGATCCGCCGGACATGCATTGACCACGCATCTTATCGAAGAATGGGCGGACGGCAGCGACAGCTTCGGGAAGGACCCGCCGAATGCAACCGTATCCGCCTTCAGCAAAGACGGAGCGACGATACGGGATGCAGTCGTGGTGCTGAAATCTCCCAAGCTGGAGGGCGAGCAACTGACCTTCGCTGTCGAGGTTTTGGAGGGAAGCCTCAATGGCGCTGACGGTCCGGCTTCCGTCTTCATCGACATCATCGGAATGCCGCGTACACCGCTGTCTTACGCAGGTGTCGCCCGCCGGACCGCTGCGCGCGGCGCCTGGTATGCAGGTGCCGCCGCCGCTGCAGAGACTTACCCGTACTACCATCCGTACGCGCCACGCTGCGGCTACTACCCCTATCCGCCCTGTTATTGAGAGCCCGCTGCAGGCGGTCTTCGGGCCGCCTTTTTCTATTCACGGGGTCGAGCGTTGGATGTCATGCCGCGAACGGCAATTCATCGCGGCCCTAAGCGGCCATTCGCAAGGAAGGCCTCACAATTCTTAATGCAGCCGATCAAGCGCCGTAATAGAGATCTTACGCGCAGGTCGCAGCCGTCCGTGATGTCTCCGGCAACCAAGCGCGAGCTTTCGACTAAGCAGCGTTTGCCAGGTCAGCCTGTCGCTTCTTACGCTCGGCCAGGTGCGCGATCGTCTCGCACTTCAAACGCCACAGTTGTGTGGCCGTGTTTCCGATCAACGTTTGTGGGACATGATAGCTTGCCAGATCGTTCTTGACGTTTCTCGACCAAAACAATTTATACGGCTCATTGCCGGCGCCAAAATCTACGTTCAGGCGCTTTTCAAAAGCGATCTTCATCCAAAATTCGTCCAGCACAAATCCAGGTGAATATTTCGCATATTGTGGGTCTGAATGGAACGCCGCAATAATCAGATCCATATGCGATACGGAGTAAGATGCTAGTTTCAATGCAATCGGCACTTTATCGATTACGATGGCGTAGACGCGCATCATTTGGATATTGTCGGGATCTGTGATCCACTTGCGCACAAAGTTTCGATATTCTTTTGACGTTATCCAGGGCCCGTGTTTGCCGACCCTCTCAGACCAGATTTTCTTCTGAGTGAACATCCACTCCATGAGTTCGATTGCATAGGTTGGATCGGTAACGGGATCGACTTCGATAAACTCGAAGTTGCCCATTTCAGAAAGCTTTTTCCGCTTCCGATTAAGCTGTTGGCGGGAGTTTGCACCGATTATCTTGGCATATGCATCCCAATTCGTCTGGTCCTGCAAATCGGCGAAAGGTGCGATGTCGGGCTCGCAGCCGAGGTTTCGCTTGCTTTTGATCAAGTGATCAAGAGTCGATCCAACCTTAACACATGGCATGCGGACAATATCGACCTTGGACAATTGCTCGATTGTCCGCCACGCCAACTTGAGGTTCTCTTGGTAATTCGACTGAGGATCAACCAGAACGTCCGTGGTTTGTCCAGCATCCGGCCCGAGCGGACGCATCATCCAGCATGGACCATTGCGATACCTTACCAAAGGAAAGACAAGGACCATCTTGCCTTTTTCGCGAACAACGATGCAGAAGAGTGAACGTCCGGCTGGGCGGGAAATTTCGTTCCAGCTATGGTAGGCGGTTGAATAACTTTGATAAAAGGAACCTTTGGCTTTAAGCCACAGTTCGTTCCATTCACGTTCCAGCTCTGTCATCTGGCTAATATCGGTAATGACGACGCAGCTTTGATCAGTAAAGCCGTTTAGATCAAGTGCTTTCATCTTTAAATTAAGTAATGAACGCAATCGCATTATGTTTTCTTCAATTTATCTGTAAATTTTACATGCCTAATGTATGCATAGTAACGCTTTGGTTTTATTTTACACCACGACTCAATGGCTTGTAATAAAAGCTTTTCTACGTGGTTAATAGATATGCGCTTGGAGGCCTACCAGGTGCCGGTGGCCAGCGTGAACGGCGACCATTCAACCAGATCGTAACGAATGGGCAGGGCGTCAGCACGCCACACGATCCGGCGCGGGCGGAAACGCCAGTAGCGCTCAGCACCTTCAAGGGATTGAGCGCCGGCGTGCTCGAGGCAGAGTTCCGCATCGCCGGTCATCTGCAAGAGACTGCCGGTCGAGAAATCCGGGAAGACAAGCCCGGCACGTGGATTGAGCGCGATGTTGCCGAGCGTATTGAAGAAGCGGTTCCCGGCGAAGTCCGGGATCGTCAGCCAGCCGTCCTCGCCGATCTGTACGAAGCCCGCGCGTCCGCCGCGATGGGAGACGTCCACCTGGCGGCCCCCGCGAAGGTCGGCATAGGTCGCGACGAAAAACGTGTCCGCCTGCGGTATCAGTGCGCGGGCGGCAGCGTCGAGCACGGAACTCTCCCGAGGCGGCACGGAAGACGGGGCCGCCGGATCACGAACGAACCGGAATTGCCGAAGCTGGATATATTTGGGGCAGTTTCCGAAGCTCTGTTCGACGGAAAGGTCGAAGCCATGCGCATGCCGGTGCACTTTGCCATTCAGCCGGTTGCGGCGCCGCGTGCCGAGATCGATGCCAAGCAGGCCGAGCGAGGCGCCGTCATCCATGCCAACTTCAGCAGGATCGGTGATATCCCTGTTCAACGCGACGGAGAGCGTCCCGGAATCCGGCGCATGCAGGAAGCCCGCCGGCCCGAAGCGAAGCGTGGCCCAGGCATTGCCGTCCTCGTCCACTGATCCCAGAACCACCATCTGCAGCAGGGGATAGAATTCCCTGTGCTGGTCGATCAGGTGGTCGCGCAGGACGCGGCGGCCGATCTCGTCCATTCGCGCTTCAATGCCGTACCGTTTCTGAAGAGCGATTTCGCCTTGATGCCAGGGCGATGCTGGCAAAGCCGAATTCTCCATCGCACACCTCCTCAGGCCGCCAATCCAACCGGCGTCCTCTGGAAATCGACAAAGCCAGGCAGTGCCTCTATCCGTTTCAGCCATACACGGACATTCGCATAGTCCTGGAGATCCACGTCGCCCTCCGGGGCACGCGCCACATAGCTGTAAAGCGCGATATCGGCGATCGTCGGCCCCGGAGCGGCGATCCAGTTGCGGCCGTCCAGGGCAGCCTCGATGAGCGCCAGAATAGCATGGGCGCGCGGGATCACCTCTTCCGGCCGATAGGGCGCGTTGAACACAGTGATAAGCCGCGCTTGCGCCGGTCCGTAAGCGATTTGCCCGGCGGCAACCGACAGCCAGCGCTGAATGGCGGCCGCGCCCTCAGGGTCTTCGGGCAGCCAATCGCTGTGTCCTGCCTTCTTCGCCAGATAGACGAGAATGGCGTTGGAATCGCAGATGATCACGCCATCGTCATCGAGCACCGGAACCTGCCCGAACGGGTTCATTTCGAGGAACGGTGCTTCCTTGTGTTCTCGCTTGGCAAGATCGACGAGAGCGAGTTCGTGCTCGATGCCGAGCAACGAGAGAAAGAGCCGCGCACGATGCGAATGGCCGGATAACGGATGATAGTAGAGCTTCATGTCTGCCTCCTGCGGAAGAATTGCAGGCTATGATGATTATTAAAGGCGGTGATGGTAAGAGTGAATTGTGGCAGTGGACTATTTCAGTTATCGAAATGATCAGCTTTAAGGAGGAGCTGTGATGGATCGCTGGCAGGCGATGCGCGTATTCGTGCAGGTGGTGGAAAGCGGTGGCTTTGCTCCTGCCGCCCGAGTGCTGCACATGAGTCCACCTTCGGTAACGCGAGCCATTTCCCAATTGGAAGGCCTGATCGGCACTCGCCTTCTCGTACGCACGACCCGTTCGCTGAAGCTGACCGCGGCGGGCGAGGGGTATGCCGCTGATTGCCGGCGTATCCTCGGAGAAATATCCGAGGCGGAAGCCAACGCGGCCGGCAGCTTCACCCAGCCGGCCGGTTTGCTCACGGTCACCGCGCCAGCACTTTTTGGGCGCATCCACGTGCTTCCGGTGATTCTGGATTTCCTCGATCGTTATCCTGCGATGCAGGTGAAAACCGTATTCGTGGACCGCGTGACCAATCTCGTAGAGGAGGGGTTGGACGTGGCCGTGCGCATTGCGGCGCTACCTGCCTCCGGACTTGTCGCCCGGCGCATCGGGTCCATCAGGCAGGTGCTTTGCGGCTCGCCGGACTACTTCGCTCGCCACGGCGAGCCGGAAATGCCGGAGGACCTTGCCGGGCATAGGATCATTGGGCGCGACGGCTTATTCGGCCATTCCGAGTGGCTGTTTGGGAAGGACAACAGTATCCGCGTGCCCGTCAGTGCCAGGCTGATCTGCAACACGAATGACGCAGCCATCGCAGCCGCGGTGGCGGGCTGGGGGCTTTCCCGTTTCCAGTCATACCAGGTTGCCCCCGAAATCGAGGCCGGCCGGCTGAAGATCGTGCTTGCGGACTACGAGCGCGAACCGGTTCCGATCCACATCGTGCATGCAGAGGGGCGCAAGGTCTCGGCTCGGGTGCGCGCCTTCGTGGATTTCGCCGTAGAGCGCTTTCGACAGCGCGTGGAGGTGAATGGCGTCAACTCGTCGTAATGCGGCGGCAGTTCGCGTGCCGTCAGCGGCCGTTCCCTGTGAACCCGGCTTCTATGCCAGCGAAGCCAGTGCAACTATACAGGCGTGAGTCGGTGCTGGAATTGATGTCTGCAGTGAATTACCAAGGACCTTCTACGCATGGCGTCCGAAAACGATTTTAAAGCGCTAGCCCTTATCGTGGCCTGTGCGCTTTTCATGGAGAATCTTGACGGTTCGATCATCGTCACGGCCCTTCCGCAGATTGCCAGGGCTTTTGAGACAAGTCCGATCGATCTCAGTGTCGCGGTCAGTTCCTACCTTCTCAGCGTGGCGGTTTTTATCCCGGCCAGCGGGTGGATTGCCGATCGCTTTGGTGCCCGCACTATCTTTCTCGCCGCCATCGCCGTCTTCACGCTGGCGTCCGTCCTATGCGGTCTGAGTCGTGGCCTCGCCGCTTTCGCTATTGTCCGCGCCCTGCAGGGGATCGGCGGAGCAATGATGGTCCCGGTTGGCCGCCTCGTACTCATGCGCAATGTTTCGAAAGCGGACATGGTCAGCGCCATGGCTTACCTCACTGTACCGGCAGTGCTTGGGCCCGTACTCGGCCCGCCTCTGGGCGGGTTCATCGTGACCTACGCATCCTGGAGATGGATTTTTTTCTTGAATGTCCCGATCGGCGTGATCGGCGCTTTCTTGGTCCTTCGGCTTGTTCCCAATCACAAAGAGGACGTGACGCCGCCCTTTGACTGGCTAGGCTTCGCCTTGAGCGGCCTTGCTCTCGCGGGGCTTGTCTACAGCGTGGAACTGGCCAGTCACGGCGGCCTCTCTCCCGGCTTATCGGTACCGCTCCTGGTCGGCGCCGGCGCGCTTTTGCTCTATTTTCGACATGCCCGCGCCAGGGAGAACCCGATCCTCGATCTGAAGCTTCTCCATATCCCAACCTTCCGGCTATCGTTCTTTGCCGGAAACCTTTTCCGTATCAGTGCAGGCGCAATTCCCTTCCTGCTTCCCATGATGCTCCAGGCCGGCTTCGGTCTGACTGCCTTCAACTCCGGCGTCCTGACCTTCATCAGTGCTGTAGGTTCGCTTCTGATGCGGGTTCTTGCGGGTTACCTCCTGAAGGCGTTGGGGTTTCGGAGAGCCCTTGTTTTGAATGGCTTTCTATGTGCGCTGCTCATGCTGGCGCATGGCTTCCTGACGCCCAGCACGCCCGTATTGCTGATGCCCGCCCTGTTCTTCGCCGCCGGATTCTGTCGCGGCTTGCAGTACAACGGGATCGCAGCGCTGAATTTCGCGGACGTTTCCAAGGCGCAGATGAGCCGGGCCACCTCTCTCGCGAGCACTGCCCAACAGCTTTCACAAAGTCTCGGCGTCGCTACCGGCGCGCTGTTTCTGAGCGTGACGATTTTTGGGTTCGGTCAGGATCGTCTTGGTCCAGATAGCTTTGCACCCGCTTTTTCCGGAATAGCGATCATCGCAGCTCTTTCGGCTATCCTGTTTCTTCGGCTGCCAAGATCCGCTGGATCAGATGTGAGCGGGCACGGCGTCAAATAGCAACCGATAAGAGTTTTCGGATCAGTGTGCGTCCGACCGCCCAAATCGTGCAGTCACGCGCGGGCCAGTGACTGCGCCGCGCTAGTGACTTTTGAGGGGCCGGCCGCTTCAGCGGGAGACAGCTGCCGCGTTCGATAGCGCGAAATCACGAATGACGGCGTCGACGAGGTCGGGGGTCAGTTCGTCGTAGTGCAGGATGATCCGGTTCGGTCCGAGCGTTTCGACCGGTACGTCGGAATAGCCGAAGGGAACGGCGATCGATGGCACGCTGGCATTCCTGGCGACTGCAATGTCGTTGACGCTGTCGCCGATCATGACGCTGCGCGCCGGGGCTCCGCCTGCGCGTTCGATCGTGCCGGTCAGATGCCGCGCATCGGGCTTGCGGACCGGAAAGGTGTCGCCGCCGGTGATGGCGTCGAAATAATGAGTCAGATGGAGCTTGCGGAGAAGCGTCAGCGCCAGCGATTCCAGCTTGTTGGTGCAGACCGCGAGCTTGTAGCCGTTCGCTTTCAGCGCATCCATCGCGGCGACCAGGCCGGGATAGGGCTGGGTGTGCCCGGGCATCGTATCGGTATAGTGAGCAATGAAGCGCTCCAGCAGCGGCGGAAGTTCGTTCTCCGAAAGCGGGTGGCCACGAAGCTTGCATGCACGCTCGATCATCACCCTGGCGCCGTGGCCGACGAGATGGGTGAGGTCGGCATAAGTCACCGGTGCGAGATCAAGTGCGGCGATCGTGTGATTAAGGCTTTCGACGAGATCCGCATGCGTATCGAGCAGCGTGCCGTCGAGATCGAATACGACAAGGGGAGGGGTCAAGGAAATCGCCTCTTTGTGGAAAACGGTCGCCCCGGAGTAGGTGATACGCATGGAAAAAGCAACGCCAAGACTATGATCCACAACGCCGCAGCCAGGTGCTTTCGCATTTCAGTTTGCTGGTATTATTTTATCTTTCGTTCGCCTTAGGAGGCGTGTAAACAGCACAACCAACGAAACAAGCGGAGTAAGCGGCGCATGGATGCCCGCGAAATGAAGATCAAGGCCGCCGAGGCGGCTCTTGCCCATGTCGAGAATGGAATGCGCCTCGGAATCGGCACGGGGAGTACGGCCGAGGAATTCGTCCGCCTGCTTGCCGAAAAGGTCGCCGGCGGGCTGAGGGTCGAGGGCGTTCCGACCTCGGAACGCACGGCGCGGCTTTGCGTCGAACTCGGCGTGCCACTGAAATCGCTCGACGAACTTCCGGAACTGGACCTGACAATCGACGGCGCCGACGAAGTGGACCCGGCGCTGCGCCTCGTCAAAGGCGGCGGCGGCGCGTTGCTGCGCGAGAAGATCGTGGCGGCGGCTTCGAACCGCATGATCGTGATTGCCGACGAGACGAAGCTGGTCGAGACGCTTGGCCGTTTTCCGCTGCCGATCGAGGTCAATCCGTTTGGTCTCGTTTCCACCCGGATGGCGATCGAAAAGACGGCTGCGAGGCTCGGCCTGACCGGCAGCCTTGTGCTTCGCCAATCCGGTGACGGAGAATTCACGACAGACGGCGGCCACTACATCATCGATGCATCTTTTGGCCGCATTCCTGATGCAGACGCGCTTTCGAGCGAGCTGAATTCCATCCCCGGTGTCGTTGAACACGGACTTTTCCTCAATATGGCGGCACTTGCGATCATCGCAGGTCCAGCGGGTGCGCGCACGCTGCGGGCGAACAGATAACAGGAGCATTGAGAAGCATGAAGAAATTTGCAGGTCTTGGCCGGTTTGCCGCTGCGACGGTTATTCTTTCCGGTATCGCTTTCGGCTCGGCTGCGCAGGCGCAGGAAATTTCGGATGAGCAGTTGAAGGCGGCGCGCGCGGCCGTTGCGGCCATCGGCGCGACGGCTCAGTTCGACAACATCCTGCCGGGCCTTGCCGAACGCCTGAAGGCTGGTCTCATTCAAGATTCGCCGAACTACGAGGACGTGATTAGCTCGACGGTCGACGCCCAGGCGCTTGCGCTGGCGCCGCGCCGCGCCGATCTCGAAAAGGAAGCGGCAACGAACTACGCAAAGGCGTTCACTCTCGACGAGCTGAAGGCAATTGCCGATTTCTATAACTCGCCCGTCGGCAAGAAACTGCTGAGGGACGGCCCGATCGCATCGCGCGAAACCAACAGGGCGGCCGATATCTGGGCACAGGGCATCGCTCGCGATCTCCAGCAGAAGGCTAGTGCCGAGCTTAGCAAGGTGATCAAGGTGCAGCCGGTCCCCGAGACCGCGCCAGCGGCAAATGCACCGGCTGCGGCTCCGGCCGCCAAGCCCTGACCCGACGAGCACAAGCGTGAAAGCCCGGCATCGGCCGGGCTTTTGTTTTTGCCCGCGCAGAACCTATATCCATTGAACCACCCCACGCCGATTCCATCCGGAGCATACTTCCATGTCTTCATTTGATTACGACCTCTTCGTCATTGGCGGCGGTTCGGGAGGCGTCAGAGGCGCACGCGTTGCCGCTTCGCTTGGCAAGAAGGTGGCGATCGCGGAGGAGTACCGCTACGGCGGCACGTGCGTCATCCGCGGTTGCGTTCCGAAGAAGCTGTTCGTCTATGCCTCGCAGTATCACGAGCATTTCGAGGATGCGGCCGGTTTCGGCTGGACGGTCGGCGCAAACTCTTTCGACTGGAAGAAGCTGGTCGCCGCCAAGGATGCTGAAATCGAGCGACTGGAGGGGCTCTACAAGAAGGGGCTGTCGAACGCGAATGCGGAAATCCTCGAAACCCGTGCGGAACTCGTCGACGCGCATACGATCCGGCTGATAAAGACGGGGCAGACTGTCACCGCCAAGACCATCCTCATTGCGACCGGCGGCCGGCCAAACCCGCATGCGGCATTGCCCGGGCATGAGCTTTGCATTTCCTCCAACGAGGCTTTTCATCTTGAAGAGTTGCCGAAATCGATCGTGATCGCTGGCGGCGGCTACATCGCCGTGGAGTTCGCCAACATCTTTCATGGACTGGGTGTCGAGACGACACTGATCTATCGCGGGGCGGAGATTCTTTCGCGCTTTGATCAGGATCTGCGCCGCGGCCTGCACGAGGCGATGGTTGCCAAGGGCATCCGTATCCTCTGCCATGATGTCCTAGAGAAGGTCTCGGAAGCCGAGGGCGGGCTTGCCGTCGAGACGCTGAAGAACGGTACGCTGCATGTAGGCGCCGTGCTGCTGGCGCTCGGACGCGATCCGAACACCGAGGGCCTCGGGCTCGAAGCGGCAGGCGTGAAGATGAATGAGCGCGGCGCGATCGTGGTCGACGAATATTCGCGAACGAGCGTCGACAACATCTATGCGCTCGGTGACGTCACCGACCGGGTACAGCTCACCCCGGTCGCCATCCATGAAGCGATGTGCTTCATCGAGACCGAATACAAGAACAATCCGACGAAGCCGGATCACGACCTGATCGCGACGGCTGTGTTCTCCCAGCCCGAGATCGGCACGGTCGGCCTTTCGGAAGAGGAGGCTGCCAAGCGCTACAAGGAGCTCGAGGTCTATCGTGCCCAGTTCCGGCCGCTCAAGGCAACGCTGTCGGGACGGGCAGAAAGGATGCTTATGAAGCTGATCGTCGATGCCGAGAGCAGGAAGGTCGTCGGCGCGCATATCCTCGGCCATGATGCCGGCGAGATGGCGCAGATCCTCGGGATCACCCTGAAAGCCGGATGCACCAAGGACGACTTCGACCGCACCATGGCACTTCACCCGACCGCGGCGGAGGAACTCGTCACCATGTATGCGCCGAGCTATCGTATCCGCAACGGCGAGCGGGTCTGACGCACGCCTTGCGAGGCTTGCAGGTCACCAACAAACCAAAAGCCGCTGCGCGTTCTCCGGAACCCGCAGCGGCTTGACTATCCTGAATTTGCAACGCTCTTAGTTCGTCAGCCGCAGAGCATTGCCGCCGCTGGTCGCCTTGACGAAGAGATGCGTCATGGCATTTTCCATATCGTCCTCCGGACCGACTTCGAAGAACAGATCGTCGGAGGCACATTCCTGCAGCTTCGTTTTGATCTTGCTGGCGAAGATGTTCTTCATGTGGTTTTCCCAGATATCGTCGCCCGTTAGCGGGATATAGGTGGTGTAGAGCACTGCCATCTTGATGCCTCGGTTCTTCAGAGCCGTGCAGTATTTGGTGTCGATCGGCTCCAGGCAGCGGCCTTCGCCATCATACCAGTTTCCGCCGCAGGTGCCGCCGGGCTTGAGACTGTCGCCGACGCCATCCGTCACGAAATAAACGATCTTCTGCGGGTCGGCGGCGCTCGATCCGGTGCCGCCATCGCCGCTGATTTCCTTGCCGATCGCTGTGAGCGCGGTGTCGAAACTCGTAAGGGCATTGTCGTTGAAATGGTCGTGGTCTGTGGTCATCAGGCCGACATTGCCGACGGCCTTGGAGGCGCTTGCCATGTCAACGGTCAGTGACGTCACTTTCTCGATGCGGTAGCCCGGCTCGAGCGCATAGCTGCCGAAGCTGTAGGCGGCGATGTGATACTGATCGGCACTCGCCGACGCCGTGTTTACCTTGTCGATCAGGGCTTCCGCCGCTTTCGAGACGACGTCGATACGCAGCGTTACGTCGTTGTTGCGTGCCGCGATATAGGTACTGTCCGGATTTTCGTTGAACTTTCCGTTGCTCCCGTAGTAGCCGATATGGCAGGCAAGTGCGCAGGCACGACCGCCATTGGCGCCCGTGATCGCGCTCAGTCGGTCCATTTCCGTCTGCGTCGCAGCGATACCCATCGAGGGCGTGTTGTCGAGCAGCATGTAGAAATTCGTGTAGCTCTTGCTCTGTGCGCCGTAGACGGCGGTGGCCGCGCCGGACACCTTAATGGAGTCCTGCCCGAGCACCCGCATGAAGGTCGTCGGGATCTGCGCCGTGAATGTTGTGGTCGATGTGACCTGACCGTTCAGCCGGGCAACCTTGAGGTCGACGTCGATCGGCATGTCCGAGAGTTCGGCGCTGGTGGTGGAAGAGGAGCGCTGGGCAAGGAAGAAGGCTTTTCCATCGTTCTCGGCGATCGTCACTTCGCCATCCTCAGTCATCGCCTGATAGGCCTTGTACCCGGCCGAGCCTTCTGAAATTGCTCCCAGCGCCGCAGAGTCGGCCACATCCATCAAATCGGATCGAACGCTCAACGCATGGCCGTAATCGACCGCCATTCCAGCGGCGCCGACTATCGGCACAAGAAGTACGGCGGTCAAAATGCCGAAATTGCCGGACTTATCTTTTAAGAAACTTCCCAAAACACGCATAAATTGCTCCGAAATATAATTACAACCTGAAATTCCGTGACTATCTCAAATGGAGATAAAATCCTCCTTAATGCCCTTGGGAGATTTCTCTGCATCGGTGCGAATCTGACGATTGTCATACATTGGGGAATTGAGAGGCCTGTCGGGCGGGTTAAGCGGCTATGCAAGGCGGCCGTTAAGGTTTATAAGCCGCTCACTTTTCAGCGCGTAGCCCGGCAGACGACCGCCGTGGCAAGGACAGGTGATTGACATGGCACAGAATTGGACCCCGAGCAGCTGGCGTGACAAGCCGATCCAGCAGGTTCCGGATTATCCGGACCAGGCCGCTTTGGCGGCAACGGAAGCCCAGCTTGCCAGCTATCCACCGCTCGTCTTTGCCGGTGAGGCGCGGCGTCTGAAGAAGGCGCTTGGCAATGTTGCCGAAGGCAACGCCTTCCTGCTGCAGGGCGGCGATTGCGCCGAGAGCTTTGCCGAACACGGCGCCGACACGATCCGCGACTTCTTCCGGTCGTTCCTGCAGATGGCTGTCGTACTGACGTTCGGAGCACAGCTGCCCGTCGTCAAGGTCGGCCGTATCGCCGGACAGTTCGCCAAGCCGCGCAGCAATTCGCACGAGACGCAGGACGGCCAGACGCTTCTGACTTATCGCGGCGACATCGTCAACGGCACGGAGTTCACCGAAACCGCCCGCACGCCCGATCCGGAACGCCAGGCCATGGCTTACCGCCAGTCGGCGGCGACGCTGAACCTGCTGCGTGCTTTCGCGATGGGTGGCTATGCCAACCTCGAAAACGTGCATCAATGGATGCTTGGCTTCGTCAAGGACAGCCCGCAGGGCGAGCGCTACCGCAAGCTTGCCGACCGCATCAGCGAAACCATGGATTTCATGAAGGCGATCGGCATTACCGCGGAGAACCAGCCGAGCCTACGCGAAACGGACTTCTTCACCAGCCATGAGGCGCTGCTTCTCGGCTACGAGGAAGCGCTGACCCGCGTCGACTCGACCTCCGGCGACTGGTACGCGACATCAGGCCACATGGTCTGGATCGGCGACCGCACGCGCCAGGCAGACCATGCGCATGTCGAATACTGCCGCGGCATCAAGAACCCGATCGGCTTGAAGTGCGGCCCGTCGCTGCAGGCGGACGATCTGTTGAACCTGATCGACATCCTGAACCCGGCGAACGAAGCTGGCCGTCTGACGCTGATCTGCCGTTTCGGCTACGACAAGGTGGCGGACCACCTGCCGCGCCTCATCCGCGCGGTGGAGAAGGAAGGCCGCAAGGTCGTCTGGTCCTGCGATCCGATGCACGGCAACACGATCACGCTCAACAACTACAAGACGCGTCCGTTCGAGCGCATCCTGTCGGAAGTCGAAAGCTTCTTCCAGATCCACCGCGCCGAAGGTTCGCATCCGGGCGGCATCCATGTCGAAATGACCGGCAACGACGTGACGGAATGCACCGGCGGCGCGCGCGCGGTGACGGCCGGCGACCTGCAGGATCGCTACCACACCCATTGCGACCCGCGCCTCAACGCCGACCAGGCGCTCGAGCTTGCCTTCCTGCTTGCCGAGCGGATGAAGAGCGGCCGCGACGAGAAGCGCATGGTCGCCAACGGCTGATCGCTTGAAAATCGGAACAAGAGAAGCCCGGCCGAGTGCCGGGCTTTTTGTTCGCCCGCCGCGACCGCATCAAAATCCCTGACACTCTGCTTCAAGCAATTGGATTTGACGCAGCCGCAGGCAGCCGCCAGTCTTGCCGTCTATCGAGAAACGGGGGCTTGCATGGTGAGGGACTATACGGGCGGCTGCGGCTGCCGGGCGGTGAGGTTTCGAAGCAGAAACGAACCCGGCCGGTGGTCGGCTGTCATTGCTCGCAGTGCCGGCGGCAGACGGGACTCTACTATGCGTCGTGCGACGTGCCGCTCGACGGTCTGACGATCGAAGGCGAAAGCGCGATCCGCTGGTACCGGTCGAGCGAGACCGCCGACCGCGGCTTCTGCGTCAATTGCGGCTCGGCGCTGTTCTGGCAGAGAAAGGGATCGCCGATGGTATCCGTCATGGCGGGCGCCTTCGACCAGCCGAGCGGCCTTGCCTTCGGCTATCACATCTATTGTGCCGACAAGGCTGACTTTTACCAGATCAGCGGTGACGCGCCGCAATACGCCAAGGGTATCTGAGCGGCGGTCGCAGCGGTGCCGGTGATTCCATCGCATTCCCGTCACACTTGTCACTCCCGTCTTGTCGATGTCCGGGGTTAAGCTTGCCGGCGAATGTTCCTTGTTACCACGGTAGGCGATTGGGATGCCCTTGTTGAGGAAGAGCTTCCGCCTACATGCCGCCGGGTAACCTGCCGTCCATCCTTGCCTCAGACGGGGCAGGCCATGACAGTCACAGGAGAGACCGATGCAAGAGGCCCTTGTCGTTCGCCGCGAGACGCATATTCCGGCGCCGCCGGCCGCGGTGTTTGCCCTTTTGACCGATCCAGAGAAGATCTTGCGCTGGATGGGAACGGAAGCCCAGATCGAGCCGCAGCCTGGAGGGCTCTATCTCGTCAACGTCACCGGCGCTCGCTTTGCCCGCGGTTCATTTCGCGAGGTGGTGCCGGTGCACCGGCTGGCCTATAGCTTCGGCTGGGACGGCAGCGAGATCGTGCCGCCGGGATCGAGTCTGGTCGAGATCGACTTGGTCGAGCAGCCGGACGGAACGCTGCTGCGCTTGACCCATACCGGCCTGCCCAATGCCGCGCAATGCGCTGGCCATGCGGAAGGCTGGGCGCATTACCTCAAGCGGCTGACCGAGGTCGCAGCCGGGCGCGATCCCGGTCCGGATCCCATGCATGGCAGATATGACTAATCTCCGCTCCTGAACTCGCGGTACCGGAGCCGATGCCCTTCGAGGGGCGGCCTTACGCTGACGGATGACAGCTAACGTCCGCGGTGGCATGATCTCCGGCATGGATCTGCCCGCGCCCCTTGCCTGGCTGGTCGACGAGGCCGGCGCCTCGCCTGGCCCTGATCGGTTCCTTGCCCAACTTGGCGGCCGCCTGCTGGCCGACGGCCTACCGCTTGCCGGTGGAGCCCTGACGCTCGCGGTACCGCATCCGATCATCGCCCGACGCACCTGGCTGTGGCGGGCGGAGAACGGGGCGGTGATCGAGGCGCTGGGGTTTAACGACGGTCCGTCCAGCCAAGCTGGACGTGACTGGCTTGCCGGGCTTGGGCACGTGCGGGAGGAGATAGTCGGGCCGGCGCCGAACAGTCCCATGCTGGGCTGGGCCGGAGCCCAGCCATTCGACGCCGCCGAGGTCCGCCGGTTGCGCCAGGTTGCGCGTTTTGCAGCAGCCCCCTTGGCCGCCTTGGCCGCGCGGTCGGAACTGGCAACGCTGCTCGAGGCCTATCTCGGCCGGCGCAGCGCCGCCCGCGTGCAGGCCGGCGCGCTGGGCCGCGGCACCGGAGAGACCATCCATGCCGTGCTGCTCTGTGCCGATCTGCGCGACTTCACCGCCTTGTCCGAGGCGACGGAGCCGGCGGCAATGATTGCTGCCCTCGACGCCTGGTTCGAGCGCGTCACCGGGGCGGTGCACGCGTTCGGGGGCGAGGTGCTGAAGTTCATCGGAGACGGCGTGCTGGCGATCTTCCCTGTCACCGGCGTTCCAGGCGACGCGTGCGAAGCGGCGCTCCGCGCGGTTGCCGCCGCCCGCGCCGGCATGGCCCATCTCGATGCGGCACGGCAGGCGCAGGGACTGCCGCCGCTGCCCTTTGGCGCGGCCCTGCATTTCGGGGAGATGCTGTGGGGCAATATCGGCGCGGCCGACCGGCTGGATTTCACTGCCATCGGCCCGGCGGTCAACCTGGTGAGCCGGCTCGAAGGGCTGTGCAGGCCACTTGGCCGCAGCGTACTCATCTCCGGCGCGGTCGCTGCGGAGACGACAACGGCGTTGATTCCCTTGGGCGAGCACTTGTTGCGCGGCATTGCCGAACCCTGCGCGGTCTTCACGCTGCCGGAGGATTGAACTTCGTCAGCCAGGGTCGAGCGGTTCAAGCCCCTTTCGCCGCCAGCGCAGCGTTCAGGTGCTGGACGTCTTCCCGCAACGCGGCGATCTCGGTCAGAACGCGCATGTCGATCTTCTGGTGCAGCGACAGAACCTCCAATTCGGATTTGAGGTTCACCTCGTAATCCTTGGCCGCCTCGAAGCGGTCGCGCTCGGCTTGCCGGTTCTGCGACATCATGATGATCGGCGCCTGGATGGCGGCGAGCATGGAAAGAATCAGGTTCAGGAAGACGAAGGGGTAGGGATCAAAGGCGCCCGTCACGAGAATGATCGTGTTGATCACGGTCCAGATCGCCAGGAAGGCAAGGAAGCAGATGATAAAGGACCATGAGCCGCCGACCCTTGCGATGCCGTCGGCGACGCGTTCCCCGAAAGATGCCTCAGCCGCAATAACCGCGTTGACATCCGTAGAGATGATCTTGCGCTCGTGCGCCCTCTTGAGAATTCGCTTTTCGATATCGCCGAGGTCCTCGATTGGCTTGTCGAAATGCAGGTGAACGAAATCCGAGAAATTATGCATGCCTGGCTCCGATACGTGATCGTTTTGGAGCCAGTATTATACCTCGCGGCCAAATTGCAATGCGGCCGGTTTCAGACCGTCACGAGCCCCTGCTTGCTAGCAGGTCGTACTGCGGGAAGAAACGCTCCAGCGTCCGCGCCTTGCCGAACATGATGTCGTGCTGCAGGTAGCGGTAGTCGCGCACCAGCGGATCGAGCTTCTTCTGATCGAGCACCCAGTCCGGCGTCACCTTGTTGTCACGTGTCGCGAGCTGGTAGCGGTCTATGATGTTGTATTTCTTCTGCACGCGCCCGAGGAGGCCTGTGTAGAAGGGGTGCTCGAAACCGGCGAACTTGAGGAGATTATAGGGGATCAGCGAGGGGCTGATCGTGCCGACATTCTCCTTGACGCCTTTCCTGTTGGACCAGATGACCAGCGGCGTTTCATGTTCGCGCTTCATGACGTCGAGCGAAGCCCTGCGTGTGGCCACCATATCCGGCATGTAGCCGGCGCTCATGTAGGTGTTGCCGAGCGGTGGCAGATGGTCTCCCCAGAGGACGATGATCGTTTCGCGATTTCGCTTCGACGCCCAGTCCATCAGCTTCTTCAGACTGTCGTCAGCTTCCTTCACGCCCTGCGTATAGGTCGCAAGCGTCGCGCGGTCGGCGTCGGGGATGTTTCCGTGGATGTCGATCGTGTTGCGCGCATAGCGGCCCGGCTCATAGGGCCCATGCCCCTGCAGGGTGACTGCGAAGAAGAAGAATGGCTGATCGAGGCCGTCGCCCTCGCGCATGATCTCCTTCATCAGGGAGTCGTCGGAGGCAAAGAGGCCGCGCTTTTCCATCGGCGGCATCGTCTCTTCGGTGCGGAATTCCTCGAAACCGAAATCCTTGTAAACCTGATTGCGGTTCCAGAACCAGCCACTGTAGGGATGCAGTGCCCGCGCCGTGTAGCCTTGCCCGCGGAAGAACGTCGCAAGTGACGGGACGTCGTGGCGGAGATACTGCTGATAGGGGATGCTGCCATAGGGCAGGAACGCGTTCGAAAAGCCGGTCAGTGCTTCAAACTCGACATTGGCGGTCATGCCGCCGAACTCCGGCGAAAACACGTGCCCGGACTGCATGGCACGGATATTCGGCATCGGATCGGCGCTGAAGGAAACGTTCGTGAGCCGCGTGGGGTCCCAGAACGACTCGCTCATCAGCATGATGACGTCCGGCTTTTCCCGCGGGCCGGCCAGGTAGCCGAAATTGCGCGCGGGGATCGCGTCGAGCGCCTCGGCGTTGAGACCGGCCGGGACGGCGACATCCGCCATTGGGACATTGAAGAGGAAGGCCAGGATGAAGCCGTTGTTGCGGTAGTTCTCCTTCTGGTCCCACATGATCGGCACGACCTGCAGGCGGTCGCGGATATAGGAATACTGCGAATAGTCCATCAGCGAGCAGAAGGCGGCGATGACAGGCACCCCGAGGCAGAGGCGCCGCAAGCGTGCCTGCGCGGAGAGCTTCGGGAAGTTACGCCAGGCATAACGCCATGTCAGGAAGAGACCCGCAACGGAAAGCGCAAGGCCGATGACGAGCGCTACGGCCATCCACGGTCTGTCGCGCACCATCACCGGCAGCAACTCCATGATCTGCCGGGTGAAGAGCACGTCCGACGGATAGAACGGATCGGAGAGAAAGTGCTGCTTCTGGTTGGAGACGAAAGCAGGGATCACGATAAGCGGTACCAGGATGAATACGGACTGGTAGCGCCGTCCGAATGCGGCATCGAGGGTCAGCATCACGATCGCCAGCATGGCGACCGTCGTCATGCCGGGCCGGGCTGTCGATGTCAGGAATTCGCCGACATCGGTGAGCGTGCCGCGGGCGATCCATTCGACGCTAATCGTGCTGAGGAGGGCAACGGATAGGGAAAATGCTATGCCGATCGCCGCGCGTGCTGTGGGAGATTGCACGCTCGACCCGAAACCAGCAACTCTTCGTGCCTGCGCGGACTTCAATACCAACGCGATCAACGTCAGACTCCAATGTCATAAAAGCTTCATCTCAATGTCACATGTCCGTCATGAACGGTAGATGAACCCTGACGTTCCGCAATGGTTTCGCTTTTTTGCCCGACTTAGTCCGCGGCTTTTCATGGCACGGCGATTGCAGCGGCAGCCGGTGCGCGCTAAATGAATGACATGACACAAGAAAACGCGCCTTTGAATACGCTCCACATTGCCGTTGCCCAGTTGAACCCGACGGTCGGGGATGTGGCCGGAAACCTTGCCAAAGCCCGCGAAGCACGCGCCGACGCGGCCCGCCAGGGCGCGCATCTCTTGCTTTTGACGGAGCTTTTCATTTCCGGCTATCCGCCGGAAGACCTGGTGCTGAAGCCGGCATTCTTGAGAGCCTGCCAGAAGGCGGTCGAAGACCTCGCGGCCGACACCGCGGACGGCGGGCCAGGCGTCATCGTCGGCTTCCCGCGGCAGGGCGAGACCGGGCGCCACAATTCCATCGCGGTTCTCGACGGCGGCAAGATCCTGGTACTGCGGGACAAGGTCGACCTGCCGAACTACGGTGAATTCGACGAAAAGCGCGTCTTTTCGGAAGGAACGATGCCGGGACCAGTCAATTTCCGCGGCGTGCGTCTCGGCGTGCCGATCTGCGAGGAGATCTGGAACGATCTCGGCGTGTGCGAAACGCTCGCCGAAAGCGGCGCGGAAATCTTGCTCGTCCCGAACGGCTCGCCCTACTATCGCGGCAAGGTCGACGTGCGCCATCAGGTGGCGCTGAAGCAGGTGATCGAAACGGGCCTGCCGCTGATCTTCGCCAATCAGCTCGGCGGCCAAGACGAGCTCGTCTTCGACGGCGCGAGCTTCGCCTTCAACGGCGACAAGACGCTCGCCTTCCAGATGAGCCAGTTCGAAACGGCATTGGCCGTCACCACTTGGAGGCGCGGCGAGGACGGATGGCGCTGCGCCGAGGGTCCGATGTCGCGCATTCCCGAACTCGACGAGGCCGATTATCGTGCCTGCCTGCTCGGGTTTCGCGACTACGTGAACAAAAATGGCTTCAAGAACGTCGTGCTTGGCCTGTCGGGCGGGATCGACTCGGCCATCTGCGCAGCGATTGCGGTCGATGCGCTCGGCGAGGAGCGCGTCCGCACGGTCATGCTGCCTTACCGTTACACCTCTGCCGATTCGCTGAAGGATGCGGCGGATTGCGCCAAGGCGCTTGGTTGCCGTTATGACATCGTGCCGATCGAGGAGCCGGTGAAGGGCTTTACCGCGGCGCTGTCGGAACTCTTCGAAGGTACGGATAGCGGCATCACCGAGGAAAACCTGCAGAGCCGTGCACGTGGCACGATCCTGATGGCGATCTCCAACAAGTTCGGCTCGATGGTCGTCACGACCGGCAACAAGTCGGAAATGTCGGTCGGCTATGCGACCCTCTACGGCGACATGAACGGCGGCTTCAATCCGATCAAGGACCTCTACAAGATGCAGGTCTATGCGCTGGCGCGCTGGCGCAACAGCCACGTGCCGCCGGATGCGCTGGGTCCTTCGGGCGTGGTGATCCCGCAGAACATCATCGACAAGGCGCCGTCCGCCGAGCTTCGTCCCGACCAGACGGACCAGGATTCGCTGCCGCCTTATCCCGTGCTCGACGACATTCTCGAATGCCTGGTTGAAAAGGAGATGGCGGTGCGGGAGATCGTCGCGCGCGGACACGACGTCGAGACCATCCACCGCATCGAGCACCTGCTCTATCTCGCCGAATACAAGCGCCGCCAATCGGCTCCGGGCGTGAAGATCACCAAGAAGAATTTCGGACGTGATCGCCGCTATCCGATCACCAACCGGTTCAGGGACCGGTAACAAGAATCCGGGAGGATGTATGCGCAGTTCGGTCGAGATCTACAACATCCGCACCGGTAAAAGCCGGGTTGTCTTTCAAACGGATCAGCTGATCGAGGCGCCGAATTTTTCGCCGGATGGCGGCTATCTGCTGGTCAATGGCGATGGGCTGCTTTATCGGCAGAGGCCGGATGGAGCTGGCGGGCTGGAGAAGGTCGATACCGGTTTTGCAGTCGCCTGCAACAACGATCACGGCATCTCCGCGGATGGCACGATGATCGCCATCTCGGACAAGACGGAATACGGCAAGTCATGCATCTACGTCCTGCCTGCGGCTGGCGGCACGCCGCGTCAGGTCACGCAGAACCTGCCCTCCTACTGGCACGGCTGGTCGCCCGATGGCCGGCATGTCGCTTATTGCGGTATCCGCGACCAGGTTTTCGACATCTACACGATTTCCGTAGATGGTCGCGAGGAAACGCGCCTGACGCATGGCGAGGGGCGCAATGACGGCCCCGACTGGTCGGCCGACAGACAGTGGATCTATTTCAATTCCAGCCGTACCGGGCTCATGCAGATCTGGCGCATCCATCCGGACGGAACGGGTCTCCAGCAGGTGACGCATGACAATTACGGCAACTGGTTTGCGCATCCGTCGCCCAAGAACGACAAGGTGCTGATCCTGTCCTACGATCCTGATGTCTTCGACCATCCGCGCGATCTTCATGTGCGGCTGCGGCTGATGGACATGGACGGCGGCAATCTGACCACGCTTTTCGAACTCTTCGGCGGGCAGGGCACGATCAATGTGCCGTGCTGGTCACCGGAAGGTGATGAATTTGCCTATGTGCGGTATTTCCCGGTGGCTTGATCGGGACAGCAATCCGGGAGATAGAGACTGCCGTCAGGTGCCTGCTTCAAGCAGGAGAATCGGGAATCCGGTGTGAGACCGGAACGTGCCCAACGCTGTAAGGCTGACGCTTGCTGCAAAACTGCCACTGGCTTTCGGGCCGGGAAGGCTGCGGCAAGCGGGTGACGCCAAGTCAGAAGACCGGCCTGACAGGATAGACTGACCCGCGCGGACGGCGGGCGGTTGCGTTGTTGGGGATTTGACGATGCGACCCTTGAATGACGGCGCGCTTGCGGGCGCGTCTGCCTTTGATAGTGAAGAACGCGATGCGGTTTATCGGGCGATCATGACCCGCCGCGACGTGCGCGATCAGTTTCTGCCCGATCCCTTGCCCGACGATGTTGTGGGACGCCTGCTGGAGGCAGCGCACCACGCGCCCTCCGTCGGCTTCATGCAACCCTGGAACTTCATTCTGGTGCGCGATCCGGCCGTTCGGCAGCAGGTGTGGCAAGCCTTCGACCGCGCAAACCGCGAGGCGACGGAGATGTTCGACGGGGAGCGCCGCGACAAATACCGCTCGTTGAAGCTCGAAGGCATTTTGCGGGCGCCGCTCGGCATCTGCGTGACCTGCGATCCGACACGCGGCGGCAGCGTGGTGCTCGGACGGACCCACAATCCACGCATGGACGCCTACTCGACGGTCTGCGCGGTCCAGAACCTGTGGCTCGCGGCCCGAGCGGAGGGCGTCGGTATCGGCTGGGTGAGCATTTTCCACGAGAGCGACCTGAAGGAGATACTCGGTATCCCGGCGCATATCGAGGTGATCGCGTGGCTGTGCGCAGGCTATGTCGACGAGCTTTACCTGGAGCCGGAGCTCGCCGTGAAAGGCTGGCGGCAGCGCCTGCCTCTGGAAGAACTGATCTTCTCCGACCGGTGGGGCAACCGCTAGCGCCCGTCAGTTCTGTTGCGGCTGCGCGCCGGATGTTGCGGGCCTCTTGAGGTCGATCGCACCCTGATCGCCAGCCAGGAACTGCGGACCGACCTGACGGACCTTGTTGTTTGCGGGATCATAGGGGCGATCCGGCACCGAGGGTTGCGGCGCCGGTTCCGGGGTCGCGGCGGCGGTCGCCGGCGGCTTCGACCGGATAGTCGTGATCGAGCCTTTCTGCGGCGGCTCGCTGATCGCCTGGTTCTTGCGGATGTTGTCGTAGTAGGCTGACAGATTGCAAGAGCAGGTCGACTTTTCGCCGGGGGCGCGCTTCTTGTAGGCGAAGGCATTCGGCATGGCGCTGTAAGGCGCACCGGTCGACGCCGAGATCATGTTGGCGGCGTCGGGGTTCGCGATGTCCTGGTAGAAGAGTTCGGTTTCAATGCCCGGGCACATTTTCGAGCATGTCGCAGCGTCGCGTCCAAAATCGACCGAGGTTGCGTTCGTGGTGATCGGGAAAAAGCCGCCGTCGCAGGTGCGCACGCACATGGTGGTGACTTGCGCCATCGGCTCGCCGCGCGGCACGCCGAGCGGGATGAACGTGTCGCTGCGCATTGTCTGCTCTTCGGGGCTCGGCGCGGGGGCATAGGCTTGATCGTCGGGCCAATATTCCTCGACCTCATTGCAGCCATTGTCTTCAAGCGCCGCCATCAGCTCCCGGCGTCCGCGATCGTCCACGCCTTCCCGTTCGCGCAGGTCGTTGCTGCGGTCCTGCAGATACTGGATGTTGTCGACCATGCGCGCTTCGGATTGCTCCAATTCGCTGCAGTAGTCCGCATTCTCGCCGCCGATCACCACCATGCTGTCGACAGAGCAGCCGTACCTGCGCATGTCTTCGCGGACATCGCGCAGTTCGAGATTCTGCTCGGCAATTGCGCTGGCGTAGTGGTGGTTGAGCTCGGGGCTGTTGGTCGTGATTTCCGGCAGATTGGCGAGGCGGGCGCGCAGGTCCTGGCAGATCGCATTCGTCTGCGCGGCCGCGGGAGCTGCGAGGGTAAATAGAAGCGCAAGGGTCAGGTTTCGACGTTTCACGGTATCATCCCGCTAGCAAGCCAGGCCGGTACGCGGCGGAGCATTCGCCGCGTATGCCTTTCTAGCCTGTTTCCGTTAACAGGCTAGCGACGGATTCTAACGCATTTTCCCGTTTGGCAGCAACTTATGCGGGCTGCGAAGCCTCAACGACCGCAAGAGCCGCCATGTTCACGACGCCGCGCGAGGTGACCGAAGTCGACAGGATATGCGCAGGCTGCGCGGTTCCAAGCAGAATCGGGCCGACATGAAGCGCATCCATCATCGTGCGGACGATGCCGAGCGAAATGTTGGCGGCATCGAGATTCGGGAAGAGCAGGAGATTGGCTTCGCCGGTCAGGGCGCTATTCGGCATGGCGCGCTTGCGCAGTGTTTCCGATAGCGCCGAGCCGCCCTGCATTTCACCGTCGACCTCGAGTTCGGGGGCACGCTTGCGCACGAGCTGCAGGGCGTCGCGCATCTTTCGGGCGCTCTCGGAGTCGCGGGAGCCGAAATTCGAATGACAGATCAGCGCGGCCTTCGGCGTTATGCCGAAGCGGCGAACTTCCTCGGCCGCGAGAAGGGCGATCTCGGCGATCTCATCATGCGTCGGATTGTATTTCACGAAAGTATCGGCGAAGAAAACCGGTCCTTTCTGGGTGATCAGCAGGCTGAGGCCGGCAAAGGTGCAGACGCCCGGCCGCCTGCCGATGATCTGGCCTACGTCCTTGAGGTGGCGGTCGAACCGGCCTTCGACGCCGCAGATGAGGGCATCGGCCTCGCCGCGCTTCACCGACAAGGCGCCGATGACGGTGGTGTTGGTGCGCACGATGGTGCGGGCGGCCTCCGGATTGATGCCCGCACGACCGACGAGGGCGAAGTAGTCGTCGACGTAGTCGCGGTAACGGGGGTCGTCTTCGGGGTTTACCACGGCGAAATCGACATTCGGGCGAATGCGGATGCCGAAGCGCTTCAGGCGCGCCTCGATAACCGATGGACGGCCGATCAGGATCGGCTCGCCGATCTTTTCTTCCAGCAGTACCTGGGCCGCACGCAGGACGCGCTCGTCTTCGCCTTCCGCGAAAATGACGCGCTTCTTGTCGGCAGTCTTGGCGCTCGTGAAGATCGGCTTCATGACGAAGCCCGAGCGCCAGACGAAGCGGTTCAGCTGATCGAGATAGGCGTCGAAATCGGCGATCGGCCGCGATGCAACGCCGGTCTCGGCGGCCGCCTTGGCGACAGCCGGAGCGATGCGCAGGATGAGACGCGGATCGAAGGGCGAGGGGATGAGGTAATCAGGACCGAAGACCGGCGTCTCGCCGGAATAGGCGCGGGCGGCGACGTCCGATACTTCCTCGCGGGCAAGCCCGGCAATCGCCTTGACGGCGGCCATCTTCATCTGTTCGTTGATGGCCGTGGCGCCACAATCGAGCGCGCCGCGGAAGATGTAGGGGAAGCAGAGGACGTTGTTCACCTGGTTCGGGAAGTCGGACCGGCCGGTGCAGATCATCGCGTCGGGGCGGGCCGCACGCGCAAGCTCCGGCATGATCTCGGGCGTCGGGTTGGCGAGCGCCATGATGAGTGGCTTCTCGGCCATCTGCGCGAGCAGTTCCGGTTTCAAGACGCCGGCTGCAGAAAGGCCAAGGAAGACGTCGGCGCCGCCGATGCTGTCGGCGAGCACGCGCTTGTCGGTCTTTTGGGCATAGACCTCCTTCCACTCGTCCATCAGCACGTTGCGGCCGTCATAGACCAGTCCCTCGATGTCGTGGACCCAGATGTTCTTCTTCTTGGCACCGAGCTCGACGAGAAGATTGAGGCAGGCGAGCGCCGCGGCACCCGCGCCCGAGGTGACGATCTTGACATCCCCGATCTTCTTGCCGGCCAGTTCCAGACCGTTCAGGACCGCGGCCGCAACGATGATCGCGGTGCCGTGCTGGTCGTCATGGAAGACGGGAATATTCATCTTCTCGCGAAGCTGGCGCTCGACCTCGAAGCATTCCGGCGCCTTGATGTCCTCGAGGTTGATGCCGCCGAAGGTCGGTTCGAGCGAGGATACGGTGGAAACCATCTGGTCGACGGTGGACGCGTCGATTTCGATGTCGAACACGTCGATGCCGGCAAACTTCTTGAAGAGAACCGCCTTGCCTTCCATCACCGGCTTAGAAGCGAGCGGGCCGATATTCCCGAGGCCGAGAACGGCGGTGCCGTTAGAGATAACGGCAACCAGATTGGCGCGCGAGGTGTAATCGGCGGCGGTTTCCGGATTGTCGCGGATCGCAAGGCAGGGTGCTGCGACGCCCGGGGAATAGGCAAGCGCGAGGTCGCGCTGATTGCCGAGCGGCTTGGTCGCCTGAATTTCGAGTTTGCCGGGACGGGGATAACGGTGGAAGAAAAGCGCCTGTTCGTCGAGGTTTCCGCCCGTTTCATTTTTGTCCGTCTTGGATTTTTCCTGATGATCCATTGCCGTCTCCACTACCGCACTTACACTTTTCCGAGACTCCTCCATACAACAATCGGCTGAGCGGGCCAGTCAGAATTTCGGCATCGACGTGGAAATCGCGCAGGCGCGACAATGTGCCTTCCTGTCATCTTCCTGAAACACGAGTCTGATTTTGGAAGACCAGATGAACGATGGGGGCGGGCAGGACGCCTGTGAAAGACAATATGGATACCCGACACTTCCGTACTCTCTTCATTTCCGATGTGCATCTCGGCTCCAAGGCGGCGAAGGCAGACTTCCTCATCGATTTCCTTCGGTATCACGAAGCCGATACGATATTTCTCATCGGCGACATCGTCGACGGCTGGCGGCTGAAGCGGAGCTGGTACTGGCCGCAGGTCTGCAACGACGTGGTGCAGAAGCTGCTGCGCAAGGCGCGCAAGGGCACGCGAGTCGTCTATATTCCAGGCAATCACGACGAATTCCTGCGTGACTTCCCGGGCATGCATTTCGGCGGCATCGAAGTGGCTGAGCGCATGATGCACGATGGAGCCGACGGCAAGAAATATCTCATCCTTCACGGAGACGAATTCGACGTCGTCGTGCGCAACGCGCGGCTGCTCGCCTATCTCGGCGATTGGGCCTATGACATGGCGATCCGCATCAATATCGTGCTGGCCGCCATCCGGCGCCGGATGGGCATGCCCTATTGGTCATTCTCCGCCTGGGCGAAGCTGCAGGTAAAGCATGCCGTGAACTTCATCGGAGAGTTTCAGCGCGTGGTCGCCGAGGAAGCGCGCAAGAGCGGTGCTGACGGCGTCATCTGCGGCCATATCCATCATGCCGTAATCGAGGATTTGGACGGCGTGCGCTACATCAACACCGGCGACTGGGTGGAGAGCTGCACGGCGATCGCCGAGCATGAGGACGGCACGTTCGAACTCATTACCTGGCGCTCGATTATGGACTCCCAGGCCATTACGGACGCCCAAGCCATTCCTTTGGCAATCGAGCATCGCGACAGCAAGCTTGAGCCGCAGGCTGCCTGATTTTTTATTGGGAAGGCATCTAGCCGTTGCCTTCCGGCGACAGCCCTACTTATTTTCTAAAACGTTTCAGAGAGGCGATTTCTCGCCATAGTCGCGCTTAGGTTGATGTGCTAGGTGACGCACAGTTTCCTACAGGTCAACCAATGATTCCCGCCCAAAACGCCCCGACAGGTAAGGGGCCGCCGCCGCGCTTTCGGCTGCTCAGCGCCCTGTCTTACTGCGCCCCCCTGATTGTCAACGGCGTCGTTCTTCCCTTCTTTCCCGTCTGGCTCGCGGTCCACAAATTCACGGATCATGAAATTGGTGTCGTTCTGGCGGTGCCGATGGTCGTGCGCGTTCTCGTGGCGCCGATCGTTGCCATGTATGCCGACCGCATGAAGGAGCGTGCCGACGTGTTGCTCTGGTCCGGCGGACTGTCGTTGCTGACGGCGGTGGCGCTCTACTGGACGACAACGTTCTGGCCGGTGCTGATCGTCTTCACGATGCAGGGAGCGACCTTCGCGCCCTATGTGCCGGTCGTGGAGTCGATCGTCATTTCCGGCGTGCGCCGGTGGGGGCTCGACTATGGCTCGATGCGGGTCTGGGGTTCGATCGCCTTCATCGCATCGACGCTGATCGGCGGCGAAATGATCGGCCATTGGGGCGGCTCCATGGTGCTGCCGGTCATGATCTTCGGCTTCGTCGCGACGATGCTGATGGCGATCTACTGTCCGCGCATCGGGCCGACGCGACGGCGCGGCACGCCAGTCGACATACCGGCGGCGACTGGCAGTTCGCTCCGGCAGCCGCATCTTCTGGTGCTGCTTTGGGGCGTCGCGATACAGCAGTCGAGCCATGCGGTGCTCTACGCGTTTGCCTCGATCTACTGGCACCAGCTTGGTTTTTCGGGAACCGAGGTCGGCATTCTCTGGAGCGCCGGCGTCGCCTCCGAGGTTATGGTCTTCTTCGTTTCAAAGCACCTCAACCGCCGCTTCAGCGCCTGGACGCTCATCCGGATCGGCTGTGCCGTGTGCATCTGCCGCTGGATCCTGTTTCCGATGCATTGGGGCTTTGCCGGCTTCTTCTTCCTGCAGTGCTTCCACTCCTGCACGTATGCCTTTGTGCATACCGGTGTACAGCGCCGGATCGTCGCCACGGTTCAGGCAACGCAGGAATCATCCGCCCAAGGCGCCTACTTCTTCTACAACGGTATGTTGATGGGACTGATGACGCTTGCCTCGGGCTATATCTACAGCTGGCTCGGCCTCGCGAGCTACTATGTCATGGCGCTGGCCGCAGCCTTGGGCATGGCCCTCGTCTTCACGGCCTATTACCTTCAGCCCCAAAGCTCCTTCTCCGGCGGAAAGACCAGAGAGGCGGTGTAGCGCAACCCCGGCTCGCGGTCGCGGGCGAGAAGCAGCGGGCCGTCGAGATCGACGAATTCGACGTCCTGCGCCAACAGCACGGCAGGCGCCATGGCAAGCGATGTTCCGACCATGCACCCAAGCATGATCTGGAAGCCGAGGCGTTGTGCCTCGCGCTTCATCGCAAGGGCTTCCGTCAGGCCGCCGGTCTTGTCGAGCTTGATATTGATGGCGTCATAGCGGTCGCGGAGGCTGGCGAGATCGCCGGTATGATGAACGCTTTCGTCGGCGCAGACGAGAACCGGGCGCTCGATACAGGCGAGCATTTCGTCCTTGCCTGCGGGCAGCGGCTGCTCGACGAGGGCGATCTTCATTTCGGCGGAAATGCGCAGGTGATGCGTGAGCGTTTCCTCGGGCCAGCCCTCGTTGGCATCGAGCATGATGATGCTATCGGGTGCGGCGTCGCGCACGGCGCGGATCCGGCTTTCGTCGTCGCCAGTGCCGACCTTGACCTTCAGCAGCGTCCTTGCCGAATGTTCGCGCGCCTGCGCCGCCATGACCTCCGGCTCCCCGAGCGAGATCGTATAGGCGGTCGTGAGCGGCTGCAGAGAGCCGAGGCCAAGGCGTTCGGCGACGCTTTGCCCGCCAAGCTTGGCCTCCAGATCCCATATCGCGCAATCGACGGCATTTCTTGCCGCGCCAGGGGGCATGGCGCGCAGCAGGTCTTCAGTTGAAATGCCTTGCTCGATCAGCGGCCGGGCGGCTTCGATCTGTGCCGCCACGCTTTCCATCGTTTCGCCGTAGCGGCGGTAAGGGACGCATTCGCCCCAGCCACGCCTGCCGTTTTCGGTAAGAACGCAGGTAATCACCTCCGCCGAAGTCTTTGCACCGCGGGAGATCGTGAAGGTGCCTGCGATGGGAAATGAGTTCATCTCGATTTCGAGCGAGCGTGGCATAATTGCAATCCTACGAGCATGGAAATTCTAGGTGTTTTCGGTATATTAACGCGCCGGGCGCGAGCGATATGTTCGCGAGTCGGCAATGTCGCCCCAAGCCCTGAAAGACACAAGCGTTTTGAAGCCCGAGACCCGCAGCGCCGCCTCTCTGTATGTTGACGACCAAGCCAATGGTGGAGAGCGCCGCGTTCATCTCGAAGGCAATTGGCGCAGCGCCAACATCCATCTCGTCCTGCGCGACTTCGAAAAGATTTCCCACGGCAAAGGCGATCTGACGCTCGATCTGTCCCACGTCACGGATATCGATACCGCTGGCGTGTGGCTGCTGTGCCGCCTCAAGCAGCAGGGAGAGGAGGCCGGGCGGAAGGTTCGATTCGAGGGAACCAATCCACATATCGATGAGCTGATCGAAGAATTTTCCGAAAAGCCGGCGGAGCAGGAAGTCGAGGCTCCGAAGAAAACCGGCATTGCGGAGAAAATTTTCGCGCCGATCGGTGAGATGACTGTCGAGGTTTGGAATAACCTCACGGCTGCGATGTATATTCTCGGGTCCGCCGTGCGCGGCGCGCAGATGAAATTCGGGCGCGGCAGTGGCGTTTCTCCGGCTTCGATCGTCAATCAGATCGATCATATGGGTGTGCGGGCGGTGCCGATCATCCTGCTGATGTCGTATCTGATCGGCGCCATCATCGCCCAGCAGGGCGCTTTCCAGCTCCGGTATTTCGGGGCTGAGGTCTTCGTCGTTGACCTTGTCGGCATCCTCCAGCTTCGCGAAATCGGCGTGCTTTTGACGGCGATCATGATCGCCGGCCGTTCGGGCAGCGCGATCACGGCGGAAATCGGCTCCATGAAGATGCGCGAGGAAGTCGACGCGCTGAAGGTCATGGGCCTGAATCCCATAGGCGTGCTGATCTTCCCGCGGCTTGTGGCGCTGACGGTGGCGCTGCCGCTTCTGACGGTGCTTGCAAACTTCGCCTCGCTCTTCGGTGCGGCAACGGTGGCCTGGGCCTATTCCGGGATCACCTTCGCGACCTTCCTTTCGCGCCTGCACGAGGCGGTCACGTTGTCGACCGTGCTCTCCGGCATGATCAAGGCCCCGTTCATGGCGCTCGTCATCGGTATTGTCGCCGCCGTAGAAGGCCTTAAGGTCGGAGGCAGCGCCGAATCGCTCGGCCAGCACGTCACGGCTTCGGTCGTGAAGTCGATTTTTGTCGTCATCCTCATGGACGGGCTGTTTGCCATGTTCTATGCGGCCATCGATTTTTAAGGGTTCAGCGTGGACGGGCAGGTACCAGAGCCGGGCGGGAAGAAGGAGCGGGACATCGTGCTGTCAGCGCGCGACGTCACCGTTGGCTTTGGCTCGAAGATCGTGCTCGACAAGCTCAACCTCGACATCTACCGCGGTGAAATCCTAGGCTTCGTCGGTGCATCGGGCACCGGCAAATCCGTCCTCATGCGGACCATCCTCAGGCTATTGCCCCGCCAATCCGGTACGATCAAGATCCTTGGCCAGAACTTCGATGAGCTCGGCGAGGCCGAGCGGAATGCGCTGGACATGCGCCTCGGCGTACTCTTCCAGCAGGGCGCGTTGTTTTCCTCGCTGACGGTGAAGGAAAACATCCAGGTGCCGATGCGGGAATATCTGGATCTGCCGAAATCCCTGATGGACGAGCTGGCGCACCTGAAGATCCGGCTCGTCGGCCTTGCTGCGGATGCGGCGGACAAATATCCATCCGAGCTTTCCGGCGGCATGATCAAGCGCGCAGCACTGGCGCGCGCTCTGGCGCTCGACCCGGACCTGGTTTTCCTGGACGAGCCGACGTCCGGCCTCGATCCGATCGGCGCTACGGAATTCGACGAGCTGATTGCCCGCCTGCGCGATACGCTCGGACTGACCGTTTATATGGTAACCCACGACCTCGACAGCCTGTTTTCCGTCTGCGACCGTATTGCCGTGCTTGGACACAAGCGAGTAATGGTTGAGGGAACGATCGAAGATATGCTGGCCTATGACGATCCGTGGGTTCAGGCCTATTTCAAGGGTAAGCGCGCGCGCGCGATCGTACCGCAAGGAGAAAACGCAGCTGGCCGCGCCGAGAGCGCCGAACACGGCAGCGGGAAGTAAACGATGGAAACGAGAGCGAATTACACAATCGTCGGTTTTTTCACCGTTCTGGTGATCGCTGCCGCCTTCGGCTTCGTCTACTGGATGGCGGAGTATGGCCGGAGCGGTCCGATGGCGGAGCTCGTGGTTCGCATTCCGGGTTCCGCGAACGGCCTCAGCGTCGGCTCGCCGGTGCGTTTCAACGGTATTCAGGTGGGCTCCGTGACGTCGCTGTCGATCGACGCCGACGATCCGCAATATTCGCTTGCGTTCACGGAAGTGCGCGTCGACGCCCCCATCTATCCGTCCACCAAGGCAATCCTTGAAATCCAGGGCCTGACGGGAGCGGCCTATATCGAGCTCTCAGGCGGCAGGGTCGGCGAAGATAACATCCTGAAGAAGTCGCTGGAAACCGGCCAGCGCGCGGTGATCGTCGCAGACCAGTCTAGCGTGACGAACCTGCTGGCGACGGCCGACAAGATCCTCGACCGCGCAAATGACGCGATCGGCCAGATTCAGACTTTTGTCCAGGATGCCCGCCCGTCGCTCACGAAAACGCTCCAGAATGCGGAAACCTTCTCCGATGCACTGGCGAAGAATTCCGGCAATATCGATTCCTTCCTGCAGAGTGTCGGTCAGCTTTCGGAGACCGTGCGCAACGTCTCCGGCCGTGTCGATTCAACCCTTGTCGCGATCGAGGGGCTCGTGAAGGCCGTTGATGCCAAAAAGATCGATACGATCCTCACGAACGCCCAAAAGGTCAGCACCGACATCGCCAATGCGTCGGGCGATCTGAAGGGTGCTGTTCAGAGGTTCAACGAGACGGCGACGACCTTCAACGACTTCGGCAAGAAGGCGCAGACGACGCTCGACCGCGTCGATACGCTGATCGCGCAGATCGATCCCGCCAAGGTGAAGGGGTCGGTTGAGGATATCGCGCAAACGACCAAGGACGCGCGCGTTGCGGTCGCTTCCATCCGCGACGTTGCCAATACGGTGTCGGCGCACCAGAAAGATATCGACCAGACGATCCAGGACGTCTCGCAGATGGCGAACAAGCTGAACTCGGCTTCCACCCGCGTCGACGGCATCCTGATCAAGCTCGACGCGATGCTCGGCACCGACAATTCGCAGTCGCTCTTTGCGGAAGCGCGCACAACACTCGAATCCTTCAAGAAGGTGGCGGACAATCTGAATGCCCGCATCGGTCCGATCGCGGACAATCTGCAGAAATTCTCGGGCGGCGGGCTGGGCGACGTGCAGGCGCTCGTCAACGATGCCCGCCGGACGGTGCAGAATCTCAACGATGCGATCAGCAATTTCGACCGCTCTCCGCAGCGGCTCATTTTTGGCGGCGATACAGTGAAGCAATATGACGGCCGGACGCGCCGTTGACATGGATATTTAGGAAGCAGAGGTAGCATATGGGCGTATCGCATGTGTGGGCGTGCCGTGCCTTGCTGGCGAGGACCGCAATCCTTATGCCGTTGGTGGCGCTAGCAGTGACCGGCTGCGGTACAGCTGCCAAGAATGACACCTTTGATCTGTCAGCGCCTGTCAGCGGTGAGGGGCCGGCGGCCAGGCGAAGCCAAATTCTCGTGCAGGAGCCGACGGCGCTGAAGCCGCTGAACAGCGATCAGATCGTTGTCCGTGTCTCTCCTTCCGTGATCCAGTATTTGGCGCGCTCGCAGTGGAGCGACAGCCTGCCTCGCATGGTCCAGTCGAAGCTCGTCGAGGCCTACCAGAACTCGGGCAAACTCGGCGGCGTCGGCAAGCCGGGGCAGGGCCTTGCGATCGATTATCAGGTCGTCACCGAAATACGCTCCTTCGAGATCGACGCGGGCGCCGGCAACCAGGCAGTTGTTGAAATTTCGGCGATGATCCTCAATGACCGCAACGGCACCGTCCGCGCGCAGAGGGTCTTCCGTGCAGCAACGCCGGCGGGCGGCGGCTCGAGCGAAGGATATGTGAAGGCGCTCGACCGCGCATTCGCGGCGGTGACGGGGCAGATCGTTAATTGGACATTGACCTCGATCTGAGGCGGTGATGGCCTTTTTCTTTCGGCATATGCTTGAAGCCGTGCGAAATGCAGCGCTTCCGGTCATGAAAGATGGATACATTTCCGTACAGGAGCCGGTTTGACACGACGGCTTCGCGCCAGGCCCTGTCACGGATGCTCCAGAAATCCCCGGATCAAGCCGGCCACCTTTTCGGGGGCTTCCCAATGGAGGTTATGGCCGTGGCCGGGAAGGGAAACGAACTCCGCACCAACGATTGCATCTTTCATCCGGGCCTGATGCTCCTCAGTCGCGATCATGTCCTCTTCGCCCCATAGGATGAGCGTCGTCGCGGAAATATCCTGCAGAAGCGCTGACGGATCATAGGCAAGCTGCTCGTAGTAAATCGAATGCCAGATTCGTGACGGCAGTGCGGCACTCTCGCGTTTCATATGGGCGAGGAAACTCTCGTCGACCGTAACTGCCCGGAACACCATTCATGGATGAATGTGCTTTCGGGATCGATTGGATCGCGGAGCATCTGGATGTTTTCCCACAACCAGCCCCGACGTTCGCGCAACGCGGCGGAGGTCGATATCAGCACGATCTTGCGGACGAGATGGGGCCACCGCTCAGCGACCGCTTGGCCAAGCCGTCCGCCAAGCGAATGGCCGACCACGTGGGCGGGTGTGAGGCTCAAGGCCTCTATCAGCAACCGCACATTATTCGCCATCTCGGGAATCGTGTAGCAGCCCTCAGGCCGGTCGGAGTCTCCGTGGCCGCGCAGGTCCGGCGCAACGACGCGAAAGCCCGTCCCCATATACGGCGCCGTGAGGCTCCAACTTCGCGCGCTGTCCGTAAACCCGTGGAGCAGGAGGACGGGCACGGCGTTGGGGTCGCCCATCTCGAAATAGGCAAGCCGGAGCCCGCCGGGAAGCACGACGGTCCGCTTCAGTGCTGAAAAGTGCTCTTGGGAAATCAATTCAACCACACGTTCACCTTCAAGGCTGACCTGGTATTATTGACGCGACTGTGGCGATTGTTGGCGCCCGCTTTGGACATCTGCGGAGGTCAAGGTTGATCCGAATGCCCGAAGCCATCAGGCGGAACAAGTTCGGCCGCTGCGGCTTTGATGTTCATGATGAACAGGACTCTCATCGCAGCATCACTGACATTGGTCCTCTATGGCACCGCCAGTGCTCAGGAGCTTCAGCCGGACGCCATCAACAATGCTTCGATCGCCTCGATTTCGCCGGAGCGGCCGCCCAAGGCCGCGCCCCGACCAGATCCCGCCATCGTTCATCTCCAGGTTCTTCTGGACCGCGCCGGTTCATCTCCTGGGGTAATCGACGGTTTCTACGGCGAGAATGTCACCAAGGCGATTGCCGGATTTGAGGCCATGCAGAGTCTTCCGGTTGACGGAAAGCCGGACCCCGCGGTGATCGGTCGACTTTCAAACGATGGGCCTGTCATCCAGCCTTATGTCATCTCGGAAGACGATGCCAGGGGTCTCGTCGATCGCATTCCCGGAGACTACGCAAAGCAAGCAAAGATGAAGCGCCTCGGATATACAAGCGTCGCGGAGAAACTGTCCGAGCGGTTTCATATGGACATCGACCTTCTCAAGGCGCTCAATCCGGGCTCGGCATTTGCCGTCGGAGGGACTGTGCAGGTCGCGATGCCCGGCGTCGCGAGGGAGGGTAAGGTCAAGCGGATAGAAGCTCGCAGGCAAGCGGGGCAAGTCCTGGCCTTTGCTGAAGATGGCAAGCTGCTTGCCGTCTATCCCGCTACGATCGGCAGCGAAGAGACGCCTTCGCCCTCTGGCATGCACAAGGTCAAGGGCGTCGTTCGAATGCCCACCTACACCTACAACCCCAAAGTCAACTTCCAGCAAGGCAAAAACAGGAAGGTCCTAAAGCTGCCCGGTGGCCCCAACGGACCCGTCGGCAGCGTCTGGATCGATCTGACGGAGCCAACCTACGGGATCCACGGCACGCCGGAACCGTCCCTCATCGACAAGGCCGGATCGCACGGATGCGTTCGCCTGACAAACTGGGATGCGGAGGAATTGGCGGGGATGGTCAAGACCGGCGTGAAGGTCGAGTTCACCGATCACCCCATGTAAGGGCCCCGCCAAGCGGCGGGCGAGACGCCCACGGTCTTCCTGAACGCCCGGCTGAAGGCAGCCTCGGATTCGTATCCGATCTCACGGCCCACGGCGGCCACCTTCATGGAACTGTCGCCAAGAAGGCGCGCGGCAATCTGCATACGCCAGAGCGCTAGGTACTGCATCGGGGCGTGGCCGACGAGATGGGTGAAACGGGCCGCGAGGGCGGCGCGCGACATGCAGGCGCGGCTTGCCAGCTCGTTCAGCGTCCACGGATATGCGGGCTGCTCGTGGAGCATGATCAGGACCTTGCCGATTTGAGGGTCGCGCAGGCCCGAGAGCCAGCCGGTCTCATGAGCCGGAAGGTTCTCCAGATATCGGCGCATCACCTCGACGAAAATGAGTTCACTCAGTCTCATCCGGATGGAGCCGCCGCCAATCCGCGCCCGGCGCGCCTCGGCAAGAGTGAGGTCGATGAGGCTGCTCAAGAGACCTTCGCGCCCGTCGTGCGACCGCTTGATCCGCAGGAGGCGCGGCAGGGTCGAGAGCAGGGGATTGAAGGGCTGCATATCGCAGCCGAGAAAGCCGCAGACGAATTCGCAGCGCGGCTCGCCGCCGCCGCCTTCCCTGGCCACGAACGGCAGCCTGCCCGCCGCCATGGCCCGGAAAAAATCCATCGTCGCTTCGGCGTCGAATTCCGGCGGCTGGCCGGGTTCGCTGAGCATCGAATAGGGGTCGCCATGCGGCAGCACCAGCACGTCACCGGCCTCGAACGACGTGGAGGTGACGTCCGGAATGCCGGCCCAGCCGGAGCCTTTCAGGATGATGTGATAGGACACGATATGCTGGGCGCGCGGCAGGATGATGGAGGAAAACGCCCGCGCCGGCGGCACCGCCACGCCCCAGGGGAACGACGCGTCCACCAGGAAGAACAGCGCGCCCGTCAGCTTGACGGTACCCAGGACGTCCGAAAGCGGGTCGGCGCCGAACGGTCTGTCCCCGGCAGCCGGCTTCACCTCCGAAGAAGCGCCATCTGACCGCCCCGCATCGAGCATCTTGGACGATACGGCAAGCGACAAAGACGTCCGGTCATGGCCTTGGACCATGCTTAGAGAGTATCCTATCCCCGCCGGCATATCCACCGGATGTGCGGCTGCCTGAATTTCAAGGTGGAGGAAGCTATGACGACACTTGAGAAGGTGCGCGGTCCGGCCGAGATCTACGACGCCCATTTCGTGCCGGCGCTGTTTGCGCAATGGGGGCCGGTCGTCGCCGCGGAAGTCGGGGTGCGGAAAGGGGACCGCGTGCTGGACGTGGCTTGCGGTACAGGCGCCCTGACGCTGGCCTTAGCCGAGATCGCCGGCCCTTCGGGCTCGGTTGTCGGGCTCGACGCAAATCCGGAGATGCTGGCGGTTGCGCGCCGCAAGCCGGTGGCGATCGAATGGATCGAAGGAGTGGCCGAGGCACTGCCTTTGCCGGACAACAGCTTCGACGCCGTCGTCAGCCAGTTCGGCTTGATGTTCTTCGAGGACAAGCCGAAGGCGCTTGCCGAGATGATGCGGGTCCTGAAACCGGGGGGCCGTCTGGCCGTTGCGGTGTGCGATGCGGTCGAAAACTCGCCGGGATACGGCACCTTCGCGCCGTTGCTCGACAGGCTGTTCGGCAAGGAGGTGGGGGAT
Source organism: Rhizobium sp. SVR5-2C (assembly GCF_056755115.1). NCBI lineage: Bacteria > Pseudomonadati > Pseudomonadota > Alphaproteobacteria > Hyphomicrobiales > Rhizobiaceae > Rhizobium > Rhizobium sp. SVR5-2C. Next base: position 52,238 of record NZ_JBNDHT010000003.1, read on the forward strand.
GCGTTCCGCGCGCCCTTCAGCCTCGGCGACGCCGGGAGACTGCGTGAAATCTGCAATGGGGCGGGTATACCGGGCGCGGAGATCGTCCAGCGTAATGGAAAGGTCCGCTTCAGGTCGATTGATGCACTGGTGTCGACCGAACGCGCCTGCGTATGGACGCTCGGCGGCGTGCTGACCGACGAACAGTTCGAGCAGCTCCTCAAGGAGGCGAAAACGGCGCTCAGGCCTTTCGTGACCAGTGGCGGCACGATCGAATTCGACATGCCGTCGCTGATCATCAAGGTGCACAAATCTTAGCCTCGAACCTTGAGGACACAGCTCGCTAGGTGCGCGGCCACATGATCTCGCAAAGAGAAAGGGCCGCCTAGAGGCGGCCCTTTCTGCAGCAATCTTTCGCTTTGCTACCGTTAGCTCAGGCGGCCCGCGGCGTGGGCCAGCATCGTATAGACCTTGCCGGTATCCGAGGTCAGGTAGGACTGGGTGATGGTGCGGTCGCGATCGGTGCGGGCGACGTCGGAGAGCAGCTTCTCGAAATCGGCGATATAGCGATCGACGGCGGTCCGGAATTCCGGCTCGCGGTCGTACTTCCGCTTGATCTCATCAAAGGTCTGCTGGCCCTTCAGCGTGTAGAGGCGGCGCGTGAAGACGTCACGTTCGCCGCGCTGATAGCGGCGCCAGAGATCGACCGAGGCATCGTGATCGATGGCGCGGGCGATATCGACCGAGAGCGAATTCAACGATTCGACGACGTGCCGGGGATTACGGTTGTCGCTGGCACGCTGTGCCGGGGCGGGGGCTGGAGCAGCAGGACGGGCCGCAGGCGTTTCCTGAGCGGCTTCGTCACGCGAGGCGCCCCGCAAAAGATCGCTGATCCAGCCACCGGTTTCCTGGCGGGCAGGCGTGGCCGGCGCCGGTGCGGCGCGCTGCGGAGCGGGTGCGGCCGGGCTTGCCGGCGCGATCGTGCCGCGAAGCGTCAAGCCGTCCTCGATCGGCTGGCGGACCGGAGCCGGGGGTGGGGCCGGTTGTGGCGCCGCCGGTGCCAGACGCGGAGCGGGCTGGGCCTGGGCTGCCGCGCGTGCGACCGGCTCGGAGATTTCGAGCTGCTGCGTGGAGCGGCCAACGATCTGCGAGATGTCCTGCAGCGCCTTGATCTGCTCGGCAACGGCACGACGCATCGCGGCTGCGCTTTCCTTGGCTTCTTCCGGAAGGTCGAATGCACCGCGCTTCAGCTCGCTGCGCGTCATGTCGAGTTCCTTGCGGATCTCGCCGGCCGAGCGGCGAATTTCCTCGGTGGCGCCAGAGAAGCGGCCAATCGCCTCGTCGACGGCCTCGCGGAGCGATTCGCGGAGTTTCTGGGAGGCGCCATCTGAAGCGCGGCCCGCCTCGCCGAGCATCCGCTCGACCTCCGAGAGCGATGCCGTCAGGCCGCCGCGAAGGCGGTTCGACAACTCGTTCGAGCGGCGTTCAGCACCGCCGAAGGTTCCTTCGATAGCAGCGTTCGCCTCTTCGCCGGCCTTGGCGATGGTATTGCGCAGCGCGGCGGCGGCTTCCTCGGCCCGCTTTTCGGTCTCCGAGAGCACGCGGCCGACATCGGCGAAGGAAGATTGCACGCCCTGGCGCAGATTGCCGGCGACCTGGTTGGCGCGTTGTTCGGCGCGTTCGAAGGCGGTTTCGACCATGCCCGAGAGCGCATGCATCGTCTTCTCGATGTCTTCGGAACGCTGGACGAGGCTGACCGACAGGCTCTGGAGCGCGCCTTCGCGTTCTTCCAGTGTCGAGACCAGGTTCGACTGCGCAGCGCCGAGCAGGGTCGACGCCTGGGTGAGCACCTTCGAGTGCTCGTCGAAGCGGCTGACGATGCCGCCGACCTGCGCGAGCGTCTGACCCGATATGTTGGAGAGGCGGTCGACCTTGCCTTCGAGAAGGCGGGTGGAGGCTGATACCATTTCCGCAGCCTTGGACGCAGAGTCGGTGAAGCGCGCGGTGGTTTCACCAAGCCGTCCGTCGACGTTGGTCAGATCTTCTGCCGCGCGGTTCATCATATGCGCCATCGAGGCGCTGTTTTCGGACAGGCGCTCGATCAGCGTGTTGACGTTTGCAAGCAGGCTGCCTTCAATTGCGTTGACCGCCGTGGCCGCGCTCTCCGTACGTGCCACGATCGCATTCGCAAGTGCGGCGTTTTCGGCGCGCAGGCGCTCTGCGCTCTGCTCTGCGGCAGACGCGATGCGGGCCGCCGCTTCCTTGCCGGTTTCCGAATAGCGCTCGATGATCGGACGAGCGGTCTCGTCGATGAGGCGCGACAGCTCGGAGGAGCGGCCGGCAAGCATCGAGTTGAGTTCGCGAGTGCGTTCGTCGAGTGTCGAGCGGATGGTATTGCCACGGGCTTCCAGCGCCTTTTCGACATCCGTCAAAGTCGTGTCGATCTCGCGAGCGCGCTCTTCCAGGCCGGAGCGAATTGCGCTGCCGCGGGCTTCAAGGGCGCGATCGACTTCCGCCATCTTTGCAGCGATCTCGTCGCTGGCGGAGGAGATCGTCGTGCGGATCGCGGTACCGCGCGTTTCAAGCGACGACTGTGCGTCCGACAGGGCCTGCGAGATGGCGTTGACCTGGCCGCTGACGAGGCCCTCGGCCTCGGCGACCTTGTTGACGATCGCATTGCCCGCTTCGGAGAAAGTCTGGGCGACGGCGGCAGCCTGACTTGCAAGGCGGTTCTGTGCCTCGGAAACGCGGCTGACGATATGTTCGGAGCGCTCGTCCATGGCACGCGCGAACTCGCCGCTTCTCTGATCGAGGCCTTCGGTGAACTGCTGGCCGGTACGGGCCATCAGTTCTGCCGTGCGTGCGGCTTCGGCGTCCATGCCCTGGGCAGCGTCGGCGACGGCGGTGCGAAGCGTCGATGCGAGGCCAGCGGCCTTGCCCTCGATCGTCTGGTTCACCGCGTTGAGGCCCTGGGTCAGCGCGCGATCCATTGTGGACAGGCGTTCGTCCAGATGTTCGCCGCCGCGATGCATGGCCAGAGCAAGGTTTGCCGTCCGCTCGTCGAGCGAAGACGCGAGACTTTCGGCACGTTCGTCCATCCACGTCTTGAGGCCCGTCGTCCGATCGTCAAGTGCAGCGGTGAGATTGGCGGTGCGCTCGTCGAGCGAGGCCGTTAGATTTGCGGTGCGATCGGCAAGCGATCCGGTGAATTGTGCAGCCCGCTCGTCGAGCGATTGTGTGAGATTTGCCGCACGATCGTCCAGCGACGCCGTGAGATTTGCCGCGCGCTCGTCGACGGCGGTCGTCAGGGTTGTCGCGCTTTCGTCGATCGTTGTTGCCAGACGCGCTGTGCGCTCATCGATTGCGCTGGCGAGCGTATCGCTGGTGCTCTCCAGCACGGTGGTAACGCGCAGCGCGGCATCGTCGCCGAGTTCGCGCAACTGCGAAATGCTCTCCGTGAGCGTCCCGGACAGCCGCAGGCCTGCGGCGTCTACCTGTTCGGCGACACCACCGACGCCGTCGCGGATGCGGTTTTCGAGAGCCGTGAGCCCGGCTTCGACGCGCGAACCGGTTTCGGCAAAGCGGCTCGTCATGCCATCGATGGACTGATCGAGATGCGTGGAAAAGGTTTCTGCGGAACGCGAGATTTCGCCCGCCGCGTCCTGGAAGCGGCCGGCGATCTGGCCGACGCCTTCGCGCAGCCGCTCGTCCAGCGACTTGGCGCTGTTGTCGATTGTCTGGCGGAGCGAAGCTTCGTGATCTTCCAGCGACATTTCGAGCATGCTGGCGCTTGCCGCGACGGAGGCGCTGATGGTCATCGCCTGGTCGGACAGCGTGTCACGGATCTGAGCATGCGCTTCGTTGAGCGAAAGGTTGATCGCGTTCGAACGGTCATCGAGCGTTGCGCGGATGCGCTCGTGGGCGGAGGCAAGGCCGCCGTCGAGGCGGTCGGCTGCTTCGCTGGTCAGCGTTTCCATCCGCGCAGCCGCTTCGCCCGTCAACGTCTCCAGCCGGTCGCTGTTGCGCGTGAGCGTGGAGGAAAGCGCTTCCGCGTGCTGGCCGAGCGAACGTTCGAGCCTGTCCTGATTTTCCGTATACGCGCTGCGGATCGCGTCTGTCTTGTCGGTGAAGGCGCCGGCAACCCGTGCCTCGACGCCCGCAACCGTGTCGAGGATCGCGTTGGTGCGCGCCTCAAGCGCATTGTCGAAGCGGCTCTGGCTGTCGTCGAGCGAGATGGCAAGCGCCATCGTCTTTTCATCGAGGGCGTCGGTCAGGCGGTCGTGGTTGCTGGACAGGGCGTCGACGAGCGCATTGCTGCGCTCGACCATGACGCCATCGATGCGCTCATGGGCAGAATCCAGCGCCTGCGTAATCGCTGCGGCGCGCTGGGAGATCACGTCGTTGAGCTCGTCGGCGCGGCCGAATGCCGAGGTGATCTGCTCCGTGCCGGCGGATACCGCAGCGGTGAGATCGGACGTCGTCGAAAGGAGGGTTTCACGGAATTCCGTGGAACGTGCGGCGAGATTGTTGTGCAGTTCGGACGTGCCGGTGGCAAGCGTCAGCGAAATATCGCCGGTGGCGTTCTGCAGCGCGGAGGACAGTTCGCGGGTGCGGCTCGAAAGGTTCGCCTGTAGTTCGCCGGTGCCGGATGCGAGAGCCTCGGAGAGGTCTCCCTTGGCGTTTTGCAGCGCGGACGTCAGTTCGCTGGTACGGCTCGAGAGATTCGTCTGTAGTTCGGACGTGCCGGATGCCAGGGCTCCGGAAATTTCCTCTCTGGCGCTCTGCAGCGCAAAGGTCAGTTCGCTGGTGCGGCCCGAAAGGCTGCCATGCAGCTCGGAAACGCCGGAGGTCAGCGCCTCGGAGATATCGCCGGTCGCCGCCCGCAGGGCTGTGGTGATCTCGCCGGTGCGCGTGGAGAGCGCCTCGGAGATCTCGTTGACCCTGTTGCCGAGCGCGCCTTCGAGAACTTCCTGGCTGGTGCTCAGCGCCGTTGCCAAAGCGAAGGATTGATCGGTGATCGAAGCGCCAAGCCGCTCGATGCTGGAATTGAGGATGCCGTCGATCGACTCCGATCCGCCTGCGAGCGTCTCGTTGATACGGGCGAGGCTTTCCATCAGCTTGGCATCGAGAGAACCGGTGCGCTTATCGAAGGCGTTCGTAAATTCCGCCACCCGCTCGTCGAACGCCGTCGACATCTGGCCAACGGTTGCCTGCAGACGCTCGTCGAAGAAGCCGGAGCGCAGGTCGAGGTCCATGATCGCCTCATCGGCAGTGGACTGCAGGCTCTGACGGAAGCTTGCACCTTTTTCGTCGAGTGTGGCGTTGAGCTTGGCGAGCACGTCGTCAAGCGCCCCGGTGATGTCGCGTTCACCGCCGGTCAAGCTGTCGTTGATTTCGCGGGTGCGGGCAATCAGGATGTCGTTGAGTTGGCGGGCGCGCTCGTTCAAGGCCGCATTCAGCTTCTCGGCGGTGCTGTCCATCGTGGAGGCGCGGGTTTGGAACTGGCCAATCAGCTTTTCACCATGCGCGCTAAGGCTGGTTGTGAGCGATTCCAGGCGCGTGTCGAATTCATGAGCCAGCGCAAAACCGGACGAGGTCAGTGTCTGCAGCAGCGAATCGGTCTTGGCCGCGAGAAGCGTCCCGAGCGACTGGATCGCCGTTTCCGACTTCTCGGTCAGCGTTGCAGCGCGCGTGTCGATCATCGAGGCGAAGGCCTCGCCGGAGGTCGCCAGCCGGACGGCGATTTCCTCCGTGGCAAGCGAGAGGTCCTCCTTCAGTTGATCGTGGACGCCGACGATCGAGCTGCGAATGCGTTCCGCATGGTTGATGATGGATTCACGCTCGGAGCCGAGTTCGTGCACCAGGCCGCGCACGCGCAGCTCGTTATCGGCATAGCTGCGCTCAAGTGCGTTCACCTCGGAATGAACCAGCGTCTCGAGCTCGGAGGCGCGCGCGATCGTACGCTCGATGCCTTCGTTCATGGCGGAGACTTCGCGGCGAACGGCCTGGCCCACGGTCATGATGCGCTCGGAAGCGATGGTTTCCGGTTCGGAAAGGCGAAGAGCGACTTCCGCCATCGAGCGGGCCGCATTGCGCATGTCCTGGGCACGCGAAATCATGATCGCAAAAGCGTAGAACAGAAGGACCGGCACGACGATGCCGACGATCCCGGCAACGACGCCGGGCAACGCCACGAGATCGGAGAGCGAACGGACCTGCCAGATCTGCGGGGAGTAGAGCAGGGCGATCAGACCGAGACCGCCGACGATCCAAAGCAGCGAGACGAGCGTCGCGTTGCGGACGGCCGGACGCGTCGAGCCGCCGTCCAGCGATTTCAGGATGGTGGCGGCGGTCATGCGGTTGGCGTCGTTTGCCGGCTCCAACGCCGGCGAACGTGGCGCAGGCGGCTCGGGGGGCCGGGCGCCGCGGCCAGGGCGGCGCGGGCTCTGCTCGGACTGATCGCTGCGGGCAGATGGCGTGTCCGATGCTTTGGCTGCCGGAGGGTTGGGCGTTTTGCCGCCGCGAGGCGGTGCGCTTTGCTGGCTGAAGTCGATTTGGAGTGCTTCGTCCAGTGCCTGGAACGCCTTGTCCTCGATCGACTCGCTATATTTATTGTTCGCCATTCGGTTACGCCTCGTTACATCTCAGCCGGTTCAGCCGCATTTCCGGACAGCGCCGCGCCCGGATCTAACCTTTGCCTCTGACGCTTTCCACCCCCCACCGAGGCACGGATAAGCATGTCATTTCAGAGTAGATAGCCGCTTTTGCAAACGGACGGTATCAAAACATTACCACTATCCACTTAGGCCGCAAAGGCACGTACCAGAAACTTACTATACGAGTATCGTAGTGACACATCCGGCCTGCTGAGACAATTAACGAACCCTTGCCAAGCGCTACTCGTTAACATGTTGTTAACATCATTTAACGTTAGGAGAGGCGGAAAATCCGATAATTTCAGCATGTTTAACGGCCGTTAACCATAGCGCGAGAATTCCCTCCGAACTGTCCCGAAATTTAACGCGACTGCCATTCTCCCAACGCAGCATGGCTTTAAAGGCGGCGTCGGAAACAGGAGAATTTGCACATGGCAGCAGTCAGTATCGCGTTCGAGGCGCCGGATAATTCCACGGGGCCATGCCCTTCAAAAGGCCGTCCGATAGACCTTGTTCATCTGGCGAAGCAGACGATGGGCGACAAGGCCCTGGAAGCCGAGGTCCTGCAGATGTTTGCGCGGCAGGCTCGCGCTTGCCTGCAGAAGCTGTCTTCAGGCGACACGAAGAGCATGGCAGCCGTAGCCCATCGTTTGAAAGGCGCAGCGAGCTCGGTCGGTGCCTTCCGGGTGTCTGCTGCGGCGGACAAGCTCGAGGCCGATTGCAGCGATGCGGCCAACATGGCCGCGGTCGGGGCCGCCATCGTGGAGGCTGAAAACTTCATTCTGAAACTCAGCCGCTAGGTCCTGACCTATAGAGCTGAGAATTGTCGGGCGCTCTGTCCGCCGCTCCATGCCGGAGCGGCGGTCTTTTTGTGACCAGCTGCATGGCGCAAACGGAAAAGCCTGTCGTTTTTAAATGTGGAATTAAACCGTGAAGGCGGTCGATGTTGACTGCCTATCAGATTTGTTGGAAGAAAAATTCTGATCCTCCCCTCTACGTTTACCGGAAAACAACATGCCCAAACTGACTATCGTCGCCTTTGACGGCACGCGCTTCGAGCTGGATGCTGACCAAGGCTCCACCGTGATGGAAAATGCCGTGCGTAACTCGGTGCCGGGCATCGAAGCGGAATGCGGCGGCGCATGCGCCTGCGCGACCTGCCACGTTTACGTCGACGATGAGTGGACGGATCGCGTTGGCCCGCCGGAACCGATGGAAGAGGATATGCTCGACTTCGCCTTTGACGTCCGTCCGAGCTCGCGGCTTTCCTGTCAGATCCGGATGAAGGCGGCTCTCGACGGGCTGACCGTGCACGTGCCCGAGCGGCAGGCCTGATCGGCTTCAAAAAGAAGCCTCGCACGCCAGACGGACGAGCGAGGCGAGGCGGGCGCATAACCAATCGGACGAGGGAGGACCGCCCGCGGCTTACAACGCGCCAGGAGAACCAATACGAAAGATCAGGCGTACCCCGTCTAAACTTTCGTATGTGTTCATATTAGCGCGTGGCGGCTGAGTCGCATATCCCATTATGCCGAGAGGCTGTGGAGGACGTGGGCTTTTTTTACACAGGGTTGCTTGTATAGCACACAGTTCCGAGCGGCCCTTGCCCGAAATTTGGCTAATTCCTGCGCGCCGACGCATTGATTCGGTTGCTGAGCAGACGCATCATCCGGCGCTCAAAATTGACGGCCTCGACGCGGTCGAATTGCGCCTGCAACCTGTCGTGCTCTTCTATTCCGCGGCCGGATTCCTCCGAGACCAGCTCCTGCATGGCCTCGCAGCTGCGCTGGGCGGGCAGCGAACGGATCCTTTGCTCCATGCGGCGTGCCATCGTTCGGGCGATTTCCGCGTGACGCTCCTCGTGTCTCTTGATGTCGCTTGAGAGCGCATCCCAGACCATCGACAGTTCCTTGCTTGCGCCCCGGCGGTTTCGCCAGCGTGGCAGGATGATCTGCGTGTGAACGACGACTTTCGCGCTGGCGAGGCGGCAGCGGCCGTTCTTCTGGACGTAGCTTGCCTCGCCGCTGAAGCGGATTTTGGTGGCGCCTGGATGACGGGCCGACGAGCCGCTTGCGGTTGGTCCGCGCCGGCTCAGTTCGTCATCGAGCTGGCCTGCCGTTCTTCCACGGATATCGAAGTAGGAATAAGTCTTAGTCGCAATGACTTCGGCCGCGGCTTGGCTGCAGAGCGCAAGCGTCATGGAAAAAGCAAGCACGAGACGCATATAACGCGAAGCAGAAGGCATTCTTGACGCTACCCGTGTTGAAGTTTGACCGAGCTTGGGGCATAGGCACCCCAAGCGCAATACAGAGCTTAGGCTTTTTTGATCAGTGGGATAACCCCCGTGAGACAGCTTCAAAGCAGTTTCTGGCGGCTGGCACACGGCCGCGAAATAGAACTCGGACCGCGTGGCGTTATCATGGCGATCATCAACGTAACGCCGGATTCCTTTTCCGATGGCGGACGTTATGAAAGCGTCGATGCCGCCGTTGCGCATGCCCTCCAGGCTGTCGCAGACGGGGCGGAGATCATCGACGTCGGTGGGGAGTCGACGCGTCCGGGCGCTGCCTCGGTCAGCCCTTCGGAAGAGCAGGCGCGCGTGCTGCCGGTGATCGAGGCGCTGCGCGGCAGAAGCGACGCACTGATTTCGGTTGATACCTACCGGGCGGAGACGGCGCGGCTTGCGGTCGGGGTCGGCGCGCATATCATCAACGACGTCTTCGGATTGCAGAAGGATGCGGCGATCGCGAAGGTTTCGGCCGATACCGGCGCCGGGCTCTGCCTCATGCATACGGGCCGGGAACGCGAGAAGCTTCCCGACGTGATTGCCGACCAGCATCATTTTCTCGCTCGCTCTCTGGAGATCGCGGCGGAAGCCGGCGTTTCGCGTGAGCGGATCGTGCTCGATCCTGGGTTCGGCTTTGCCAAGGATGCCGATGAGAACCTGGAGCTGATGGCAAGATTTTCCGAGCTGCACCGTTTCGGATTGCCGCTCATCGCCGGGACCTCGCGCAAACGCTTCATAGGCACGGTGACAGGGCACGACGCGGCTGAGCGCGATGTTGCGACGGCAGCGACAAGTGCGCTTTTGCGGTTGCAGGGCGCAGCGGTTTTCCGGGTGCACAATGTCGCAATCAACAGGGACGCACTGGTCATGGCGGATGCTATGCTGGCTGCGCGCAGGAATTTCGAGCGGGGAGAAGGCTGAATGGGCATGCAATATACAATCACGCTGCAAAATTGCGCCTTCTTCGCGCGTCACGGCGTGCACGACGAAGAGGAGTTCCTCGGCCAGCGATTCTTCGTGGATGCCGAGCTCGATGTCATTGCGGGGGACGCTCTCGAAAGCGACTCGATCGACGATACCGTGAATTACGGAGTCGCCTTCGCAGTCATCGAGGAGATCGTGACAGGCAGGCGCCGTTATCTGATCGAATCGCTGGCACTCGATATCGCCAAGGGCCTTTGCGACAAGTTCCACCAGATCACGCGCGCCAAGATTACGGTGCGCAAGCCGAATGCGCCGGTGCCAGGCGTTCTCGATTTCGTACAGGTGAGCATTGAACACTTTGCCGGCCGTTGATGTGAGGTCCGCGACGCTTGGGCTGGGCGGCAATCTCGGCGATCCCGTGAAATCAATGGCTGCCGCGTTGCGGCTGCTCGACGCGCGTGATGATTGCCGCGTCGTCGCGGTTTCGCTGCTCTATCGCACGCCGCCCTGGGGCAAGACGGACCAATCCTTCTTCTTCAATGCATGCGCGGCGCTTGACACGCGGCTCGAACCGGAGGCGCTGCTCGACGTTTGTCTCGGTATCGAGCGAGACATGAAACGCGAGCGCATCGAGCGCTGGGGGCCGCGCACGCTCGACATCGATCTGCTGACTTTCGGCAATCTGGAGCAGGAGGCGCCGCGACTGGAGCTGCCGCATCCGCGCATGACCGACCGCGGGTTCGTTCTCACGCCGCTTGCCGATATAGCGCCGGGCCTCATCGTCAAGGGTCGGACGGTGGCAGACTGGCTTTCCGACGCGGATATCCAGGGCATCGAGGTTGCCGATGCCGACCGCGACTGGTGGCGCAGCAGCTGACAAAAAGAGCGGCGGAGAACCGCCGCTTCATGTTCCCGTATGACCGTATTTCTTACTGAACGGAGCCGACGGTCATTTCATCGACCTGGCGGGTCAGCGTGAGGCCGATGACCGGGATCATGCGGTCGTCGACCTTGACGGACACGGTCACGTTCATCGTCTTGTCGTCGCGGACGCGTGCGATCATCGCGCCGTTCAGCTTGGCGCGGTTCAAGCCGACGACGACCGTATCCTGTGTGACGGTTCCCGAGACCACGTCGAGACCCTTGCCGGCGGCACCATCGAGGAACTTGCCCTTATAGCTGCTACCCGCTTGCGCGATCACGGCTGTCATCGGCTGCTTGAATACGCCCACGCGGCAGGACCCATCCAGCTTGATGCCCGTCCCGCCGTCGTTCACGGCCGAGCCGATCAGATTGCAGCTGAATTTCGTGCCCTTGTATTTGCCGGCGACGATTTCGCCCGGACCCCGCCAAGTGCCCGCTACAGATTCGAAGAAAGCCTTGTCGCGTGTCGCGGCGCTGGCAGCCGTCGTACCATCTGCCATTGGAAACAAGGCCGCGGCGGCGAGCCCGCATACGAAGAGAAACTTGCGCGAATACATGGATTTTCCTTGGCAACCACCACCCGTTCGTAGCTCGGAGTTTTGCCGAATAATGGTTAATGCTTAGTTTCCAATGTGCCGAAATGCACTGGAAGTAAAGGAGTTTTGAAATACCGCAGGATTCAATTTCTGCCGCTAATACGCTGAACTTCCTATCGTTCGCGCATTCGTCCGTTACGGAAGGCGGGCGGGCAGAAAAACGACAGCGATGTCATTTGTTGCTCGTGCGCGCCGCCATCGACGGGGCGAGATCGCCGATGAAATCACCGATCCCGGGGCGCTTCAGCGCGCGAAAGGCAAGCGGACGGCAGAGATCCATCGCCGCTATGCCGATGCGGGCGGTCATCAGCCCGTTGATGACGCCTTCGCCGAGCCGGGCCGAGAGCTTGGAGGCGAGGCCATGACCGAGAACCTGCTGTACGAGGCTGTCGCCGACGGCGATGGAGCCGGTGACGGCGAGATGAGCAAGAACGTCCCGCATCAGGCGGATCATGCCGAGCGTGCCGGGCCTGCCGCCATAGAGCTCCGCCATGGCGCGGATCAGGCGCGAGGCTTCGTACAGGACATAGAGCAGATCGACGACGGCACGGGGGCTAACGGCAGTGACGATCGAAACACGTTTGGATGCATTGACGATCAGCGCTCTCGCCTGCCGGTCCAGAGGCGCCAGCAATTCACGTTCGGCGAGCGCGACGAGATGCGGTGCGTCGATGATGTCGCCTTCGGCGGCCGTCAGGGTCGCGCGGCCCTTGGCGGTCTCGGGCTTGCCAGCAAGCAGACTTGCAAGGTTCTTCACCAGGGCACGCGCCCTGGCGGGCTTCGTCTCAAGGATGGCGGCCTCCGCCTCCGCCTTGATGGTCTGAACCGCGGCAAGGCGCATGATGCCCGCGGTCTCGCGGATCACGATGGCGATGACTGCGAGGATGCCGATCGCGAGCGCCGCCAGCGCCGTGTAGCCCAGCCAGTCCGCACGGGAAAAGAGATCGCGGATCAGGCTGTCGGTCCAGAGACCGAAGGCGAGCGACAGGAGCACACCGAAGGCGCCAAGGGCGATCTTGGCGAAGGACGTACGCCTCTTGCGCGGCGCGGCGACGGGGAAGGGGGCGATATCCCCGTCCGGGTTGAGGAAGGGGTCCTCCTCGTCCGGGGTGAGCACCACTTCGCCGCCAAAGCTTGCGGGTTTGCGGCGTTCGGCCTTCTTTTCCGTCTCAACGGGGCGCGGATCGTCCTCGTAGGCGAAGGCGGCCGGGGCGCGGCGCGGCAGATCTGAATCTCCTGAGGCGGGTTTGCTCATGCGAGACGGTCTCCAAACAGAAACTGCATGGCCCGGTCGAGCCGGATATGCGGTACCGAGAGCTTTATGCCGGCACCGGTTTCCTCGAGCTGCGGCGGCCGGAAGCGAACGACATTCACGTCCGGCAATTGGGCATCTGGGCTTCCGGATTCAATGCTGTCGAACAGGCTCTCCGGGTTTTCCGGAAGATCCCCGGGAAAGATAGCCGTCTTCCTGAGGCCGTCAAAGCGTTCACCGGCGATCGTCTCGCCTTCGATCGGCGTGCCGACGATGACCGGCAATTCGTGACCGTCGCGCTTGACGGTCGCCTCGCGGGTGGCGCGCACGGAGGCAAGCGCCATGACGTCGATGCCAGCGCCAGCCATACCAATCCGCTGAATGGCGCGATCTACGAGACGGCGCGTCAGTGCATCCAGGCGGTCGTGGCTCTCGTGATGCAGATGATCGGCCTTTGTGGCGGCGACAAGAACACGATCGATGCGGCGGCCGAGAAGCGAGGAGAGGAGTGAGTTGGTGCCGGGGCGGAAACAGGCAAGAACGTCGGTCAGCGCCCGTTCCAGGTCCTGCATCGCCTCGGGGCCGCGGTTCAGGGCCTGCAGCGCATCGACAAGAACGATCTGGCGGTCGAGCCGCGCAAAATGTTCGCGGAAGAAAGGTTTGACGACGACGGCTTTATAGGACTCGTAGCGGCGCTCCATCATCGCCCAGAGCGATCCCTTGGCGGGCTTGCCTTTGGATGGAAATTCGAGAGGCGCGAAAGTGAGCGCGGGCGATCCCTCAAGATCGCCGGGCAATAGAAAGCGGCCCGGCGGCAATGTCGACAACGAGCGCTCGTCGGCCTTGCAGGCCTTCAGGTAGCCGGTGAAAGCGGCGGCGAGATCGCGTGCGCGCATCTCATCGGCCGGCGCGTCGACGTCGGCCGCCCCGGTGACTGCCAGCCAGTCGCGGGAGAGTTCCGCGCGGACACCCTTGCGGGCGAGCTCCAGCGTTTCCTCGCTGAATGTCCTGTAGTCCTTGGCAAGAAGCGGCAGATCGAGCAGCCATTCTCCGGGATAATCGACGATATCGATCGAGAGGCGGCCGGGCGAAAACAGACGGTTCCAGCCGCTGGCGCTCTGATACTCCAGCGTGATGCGCAGTTCGGAAATGGCGCGGGTCGAATCCGGCCATATCCGCTCTTTCACCAGAGCGCGGATGTGATCCTCATACTGGAATCGCGGCACCGCGTCGTCCGGTTGATGCTCCAGGCGGACGGCCGATACCCGGCCGGACTGTACGGGCTCGAAAAGCGGCAAGCGCCCGCCGTGCAGCAGGTTATGCACGAGCGACGAGATGAAGACGGTCTTGCCTGAGCGGGAGAGCCCGGTGACCCCGAGGCGGATGGCCGGATTCACGAGGCTTGAGGCGCGATCCGCGAGATTGTCGAGTGCGATGCGCGCGTCGTCGGCGAATGATGTCAGGCTTGGCGGCAAGGCGGGTTTCCGGTTGTCAGTGCTCAAGCATATAGGACGGGAAGCCGTCCACAAAAAGAAGCGGCTTTAATCGCGCAGGAAGTCGGTCAGCTTCCAGCTCGCGGAACCGTTGTCGAAATCGAGGACCGCAAGGCCGGCCGGGGGAAAGCCGCCCGGCAGTGCGCGGAGCAGGGCATCGTGGCCGATGAGCGCTTCCAGTGTTAGCTCGCCCGTCGGATTATGACCGACGAGCATGACGGAGCCGACCGTCTGGGAATCGATGATCTCGAAGTAGATCTGTGGGGTGGCGTTGTAGAGCTCATCGACGTAGCGGATATCCAGCGACAGCCCCATTGCACGATGCATGGCATCGGTGGTCTCGCGGCAACGCCTTGCGGTGGAGCTGATCAAAAGATCCGGCCGGTAGCCTTTGTCGGCTGCGCGGTCGGCGACGATTTCCGCCTCGTCATAACCCTTGTCGCTCAGCGGCCGGTCGAAATCCCGTTCGCCGGGCTGCGCCCAGGCGGCCTCGGCATGCCGCAACAGATAGATTCGTGAAGGCGGAGGCAAAATTGCGGCCATAGAAGAATCCACGAGCGAATGAACCTTTTCAGTAGCCTCCGCCGATCGCCGGCGTCAACCGCATCCGCGCCGCTTGCCGCACAAAACACGAACTACAACACGTCATCTTGAACAAGAAGCAAAATCCAGCAGTCCTAATAGTGCTTGGAAAATAGCCTGTTAGCGTAAAAATATGACAGATTTAAAAATCTGTTAACGTGTCGTATTTGGCTTGAATCGGCGACGGCGCTTGGGATATACACCCGGCCAGATGAGATGTTCTTCAGGAGAATCGCGTTGAGTGAGAAGATCGATCTTAGCAGTTACGTTCCCTCGGAGGACGAGGAATTTATGAACACAAACCAGCGGGCTTACTTCAGAGCTAAGCTGGTCGCATGGAAAAACGACATCCTTAGAGAAGCGCGCGAGACACTGGACCATCTCGCTGAGGAAAGCGCCAATCATCCGGACCTCGCAGACCGGGCTTCTTCCGAAACAGATCGGGCGATTGAACTACGGGCCCGCGACCGGCAGCGAAAGCTGATCTCCAAGATCGATGCAGCATTGCAGCGTATCGAAGACGGTACCTACGGCTATTGCGAGGAAACAGGCGAGCCGATCGGCATCAAGCGTCTCGACGCGCGGCCGATCGCAACGCTGTCGATCGAAGCGCAGGAGCGCCACGAGCGGCGCGAAAAGGTCTATCGGGACGAATAGGCCTTCAGGCGCTCCTCAAACAAAAAAAGCACCGCCGTCGCGGTGCCTTTTTTGTTCGCGCAGCGCGCTTATTTTTCGCGGTTGACGCTCATCTCGCCAAAGATACGCGCCACTTCCTTCTGTAGGTCGGAATCGGCGCCGGTGATCGGCGCCATTTCCGGATCGCGGCGCGGCAGGCTGCCGGACGGCGACGGAGCAGGCCGGGCAGGGGCGTTGGCAACAGGTACGACGCGCTGCGCAGCCAGCGTATTGTCCATCTCTTCTTGAAGGATCCGTTCGAAATCGCTGACTGAGCTCTTTGGAGCGGCGGCGGCTGCCTCGCCTCTGACCACCGGTATGCCTTGCTCGACGGTTGGCGGGCTTTGCGCCGGTCGGGTCGAGAGCTGCGGCTCCAATCGCTGCTGCGGCAGCACCCGCTGGCGCGCGGCATCGAGGACATCGGCGGCGCTGGCTGCCTCCACAACCGGGGCGACTGGGCGTTCCGGAGCCTTTTCGGGAGCCCTTGGAATGACGGGCGGCTGTGCAGCAGACGGGGCGGTCTCGGGTTCGATGTTTGCTGCCGGAACCGGTGGCGCCGCCATAGGCGGTATTGCGGGCGCCGGTGCAGGATGCGCCGCAACAACGCGTTCGGGGGGACCAGAACGTGGCTCGACGGCGGGCGCAGGAGTTCGGACCTCCGGCGCTTCAGCTTCACGCTCGACGGGTGCTGCCAGCTTCGGCTGCGGCACCACCGGCGGTTCTGGCGCTGCGATCACCGGGGTAGGCTGGGGCGCCGGTATGGGCTTGAAAGCGGGCTCGAATCGATCTTCGCTCTCCTGCCCAATCCGGCTTTCGATGACGATGTCGGTCGGGCCGCCGATCATGATGAGATGCTCGACATCGTCACGGCGCACGAGCACCAGCCGGCGGCGCGTATCGACAGCTGCCGCATCCAGAACCTGCAGACGGGGCTGACGATTCTTGCCGCCGCGCACGAAAGGCGAAGGCGCCCGGCTGCGGAGGATCCAGAAGATGCCGATCAAGACCAGCAGGGCGATGCCGACCCCGCCGGCTGCGAGGAGGAAACGGCTGCCATAAGCGCCCATTACATCGTCGAACATGATCCTTTACTCCCGTTGCGGCCTCATCATATGTGACGGCTTTTCAATTCCTTAGGCAATAGGTCGCATGCTTGTCCAGTCACGGCGGCGTCGCAAGCGCAGGTTTCATCCGGAAATACTTGGTTGCGAAACTGGCCCTGTTGCCTGTGAATTCAAGCTTTCTTGGCCACTCACAGTGTTTTTGCAAGCGCCGCAAATTGCTAATAATGAACGAACGCCTGATTCCTGCTTTGTCTTAAGATTATCACAAAGCCAGACAGGCTCATGCGAGGAATAGATGACGACACCACGTCAGGCTGACGACTACAACGCCCCGATCGTGGATCGCGGAGGGCGCTCCGGGACGGCTGTTCGCATCATTCTTCTGGCGCTGGTGCTTGTTGCTGCCGCGGCAGCATTTGTTTTCTTCAAAGAGTCACTCGATAACCAGATGGTGCTTGGTGTCCTTGGCGTGCTGGCAATGGTCGGCATCTTCTTCCTGGTTTCCTCGGTCATCGGCTTCATCGAAGTGATGCCGCAACGGCAATCGGACAGCCTCGCCCGGTCGTTTCTCAACAGCCACCCCGACGGTTCGCTGATTACCGACGAGAAGGGCCGCATCATCTACGCCAACGCTGCCTACGGGAAGCTCACCGGCGCGCGCAAGCCGACCGAGGTCCAGACGCTTGAAGCGCTGCTTTCCCGGCATCGGGAGTCGAACGAGGCGTTGTACCGGCTGACGAACGGGCTTCGAGAGGGCCGGGAGGGGCAGGAGGAATTCCGTCTGCTGCGGGCTCTTGGGCCGTCGTCGAACGGTTCGGGCGCTCATTGGTACCGCCTCAAGGCGCGAACGCTGAAAACCGAGGAGAGCCCCCGAAAGCCCCTGCATATCTGGCAGATCAGCGACATCACCTCCGAGCGGGACGACCAGGAGCGATTCTTCAAGGAACTGCAGAACGCGATCGACTATCTTGACCATGCGCCGGCCGGCTTCTTCTCAGCGGGGCGCAAGGGCGAGATCTTCTACGTGAATGCGACGCTTGCCGAATGGCTGGGAGTCGATCTCACCAAGTTTGTGCCAGGGTCGATGACGATCGGCGATCTCGTGGCGGGCGGCGGGCTGGCTCTCATCCAATCGGTGCAGGCCGAGCCCGGGCTCAAGAAGACGGACACGCTTGACCTCGACCTCAAGAAGGCGAACGGCCAGAGCCTGCCGGTTCAGATTGTCCACAGCGTGACGTCCACACGCGACGGCGCACCGGGCGAAAGCCGGACGATCGTGCTAAGGCGGCAGGCGGGCACCGAGAGCGAGCAGTCGGCTTCGGCTGCCGCGATGCGCTTTACACGCTTCTTCAACAACACGCCGATGGCGATCGCGTCGGTCGACGGGAACGGCCGTATCCTTCGCACGAATGCGCCGTTCCTCAAGCTCTTCTCCGGCATCGTGTCGCGCGACGATGTCGACAATGGCGCAGCCCTCGAAGTCATCGTTCAGGAAAGCGACCGCCAGAGGCTGACGGATGCGCTGGCCGCCGCGAAGGACCGCCAGGGCGATATTGCGCCGATCGATTCACGCATGCCGAACGACGAAGGGCGGCATTTCCGCTTCTACGTCAACGCCGTCATCGATCAAAGCGACGAGGCGCCGGAAGAAGCGGCCATCGTCTACGCCGTCGAGACGACGGAACAGAAGGCGCTGGAAGCCCAGATGGCCCAGACGCAGAAAATGAATGCAGTCGGCACGCTTGCGGGCGGCATAGCGCACGACTTCAACAACGTGCTGACGGCGATCCTTTTGTCTTCCGACCATCTGCTGCTGCAGGCGCGTCCCGCCGATGCAAGCTTTGCCGATCTGATGGAAATCAAGCGCAATGCCAACCGCGCGGCCGTTCTCGTGCGCCAGCTGCTGGCGTTCTCGCGCAAGCAGACGATGCGGCCGACCGTCTTGACCCTCACGGATGTCGTCGGCGATCTGCGCATGCTCGTCGACCGGTTGCTGTCCGGCACAAACGTCAAGCTCGATGTCGAATACGGCCGCGACCTCTGGCCGGTAAAGACCGACCTGTCGCAGTTCGAGCAGGTGCTGATCAATCTTTGCGTCAACGCGCGCGATGCCATGCCCGAGGGCGGCAAGCTGACGCTGCGCACCCGCAACGTGACGGCGGCCGAGGTGGCCGGGTTCAATTATTCCTACATGCCGCATGAGGATATGGTGCTGGTCGAGGTCGCCGACACGGGGACCGGGATCGCGCCCGAGATCATGGACAAGATCTTCGAGCCCTTCTTCACGACCAAGGAGGTGGGCAAGGGAACGGGTCTCGGGCTTGCGATGGTCTACGGCATCGTCAAGCAATCCGGCGGCTACATTCAGCCGGAATCCGAAGTCGGCAAGGGAACCACGTTCCGCATCTTCCTGCCTCGCCATATTGCCGATGCGGCTGTTGCCGCCGAGGCCGAAGCTCTCGAGGTGATGGAAGCCGGACAGTCCGAGCAGGCGGCCGCAGCTCAGCCGGAGCAGCCGGAAGACCTGACGGGCAATGCCGTCATCCTGCTCGTCGAGGACGAGGAGGCAGTGCGCCGGGGCGGCAAGCGAATGCTGGAGACCCGCGGCTATACGGTCCACGAGGCAGGTTCAGGCACCGAAGCACTCGACATCATGGACGAACTGGACGGCAAGGTGGACGTCGTCGTTTCGGATGTCGTCATGCCGGAAATGGACGGGCCGTCGCTGTTGCGCGAACTGCGCAAGAGATATCCGGACATGAAGTTCATCTTTGTTTCCGGCTATGCGGAAGACGCTTTTGCCCGCAATCTGCCGCCGGACGCCAAGTTCGGCTTCCTGCCGAAGCCCTTCTCGCTGAAGCAGCTTGCCGTCGTCGTCAAGGAAACTCTCGAAAGCGAATAGGGAGGCGGCAAGCGCCTCCCGCGGACTTCAATCGTCCAGTGCGACGGCGATCTCGGCTGCCAGACGTGCGTTGTTCTCGACCAGCGCGATATTGGTCTTAAGGCTGCGGCCTTCCGTCAGATCGAAGATGGTGCTGAGGAGATAGGGCGTAACGGCCTTGCCAAAGATTTCATCGCGCTCGGCACTGTCCAGCGCCCGCTCGATATAGATCTCCATCTCCTCGCGCGGGATCTCGTCGGCTTCCGGGACCGGATTGGCAACGAGCATGCCGCCGTCGATGCCGAGCTGCTCGCGGGTGGCCTGGAAATTGGCGATGGCGGCCGGGCTGTTCAGCGACAGGGGGCTTCTCAAGCCCGAGGAGCGCGACCAGAAGGCCGGAAACTCTTCGCTTTCGTAGGTGACGACCGGGACGCCGCTGGTTTCCAGCACTTCGAGTGTCTTCGGAATGTCGAGGATCGCCTTGGCGCCGGCGCAGACGACGATGACGCCGGTGCGGGCAAGTTCCGGCAGGTCAGCGGAGATATCGAAGCTTTCTTCGGCACCCCGATGTACGCCGCCGATACCGCCGGTGGCAAAGACCTTGATGCCGGCGCGGGCCGCCGCAATCATCGTTGCGGCAACCGTTGTGGCGCCCGTGCGGCGCTCGGCAACTGCGAAGGCGAGGTCGGCACGCGAGACCTTCATCACGTCTTTTTCCTGCGCGAGCTTCTCGAGCTCCTCCGGCTCCAACCCGACATGCAGAATGCCGTGAATGACGGCAATCGTTGCCGGCGCTGCACCCTGCTCGCGGATGATCGCCTCGACGCTGCGGGCCATTTCGATATTGCCGGGGTAAGGCATGCCATGGGTGATGATGGTCGATTCGAGTGCCACCAGCGGCGCGCCGCGCTGCTTTGCAGCGGCAACCTCCTTGGAATAGGAGACCGGCAGGAGAGGGGAGATCGGTTTGGTCATTGTCTCTTCCGTTTCATCGGTGCTGCAGATTCAATGCAGAATTCTTGCGCTCTGAACAAGAGCCAGTGTGTCCGCAAGCAGGCTGGGTGTCAGCCTTTCATTGACGGCATGCGGCGACTGGACGGTCAGCGCGGCCGCCGCCGCGCCATGCCGGATGGCCTCCTCGAGCGGCGCCCCGTGCATCAAGGCGGAAAGGATGCCGGCTGCGAGCGAGTCGCCTGCACCGGTGACGTCGGCGACGGTCTCGACCGATGGAGGCTGCAGGCAGAAGGCGCCATCCGGGCCGAAAGCGATCAGCTCGCGCTGCCCGCGCGTGACGACGCCGCCTTTGAGGCCCATGTCGCCGAGCAGTGACAGCCAGTCTTCCGGCCTCTCCGGGCGCCGGCCGGTCAGGGCCGCGGCTTCCGCCTCGTTGAGGAAAAGATGGTCGATGCCACTAATGGAAGGCCTGAGCTTGACGACCTTTGCCGGGGATATGGCGATCGCGGCAACCGGTTTGCCGAGCGCATTGGCGCGGCTCACGAGCGCGGTGATCGTATCTTCCGGCAGGTTTGCGTCGAAAAGGATGAGGTCGGTGGCGGCGAAGGCTTCGCGCACCCAGCGGATCGCCAGCCGTCGCGGGACGAAGTAGCGGTAGAGTTCCATGTCGGCCAGCGCCACCACCAGATTGCCATCCCGCTCGATTATCGCGGTGTAACTTGGGGTCTTGCGGTCGAGAAAGACGAAGGGCCGGTCGTCGATACCGGCCGCGTAGGCTGCCTCCGTCACCAATTCGCCCGTCGGATCGCCGCCGCGCGGGGAAATCATCGTCACATCGAAGCCGAGCCGCGCGAGGTTCCTGGCGGCATTGAAGGCGCCGCCGCCCGGCTCCTCGAACCATTCGCCGGGGTTGCTGGCCCCCGGCGCCGTCTCGCCGGAGATACGCCCGCGCCGATCGATATGCGCGCCGCCGAGAACGAGAATCCTGTTCTTCATGTCTTCAGTTCCCGATGATCGAATCGACGGGGCCGCAGAGGAGCCCCCGCGTGCTTGCGCCGCAATCTAAGCCGTTGCTTTGCATCAATAAAACAAACGTAGAACACAGACCGTTTTGCCTTTTTCTTTCAACCATTTGGACCCCACTTGCGAAATGAGAACAAATGGCGTACAAACCCGATATCAACGGCGACATTGCTAGAGCGGCTTCAATAACCTAAAGGTGGATCGAATGTCACAGAATACATTGCGGCTTGTAGAGGACAAATCGGTGGACAAAAGCAAGGCACTTGAAGCGGCACTCTCACAGATCGAGCGGTCGTTCGGCAAGGGCTCGATCATGAAACTTGGCGCGAACGAGAGCGTCATCGAGGTCGAAACGGTATCGACCGGTTCCCTCAGCCTCGATATCGCGCTCGGCATCGGCGGTCTTCCGAAGGGCCGCATCATCGAAATCTACGGACCGGAAAGCTCGGGCAAGACGACGCTGGCACTGCAGACGATCGCCGAAGCGCAGAAGAAGGGCGGCATCTGCGCATTCGTGGATGCGGAACATGCGCTCGATCCGGTCTATGCCCGCAAGCTCGGCGTCGATCTCCAGAACCTTTTGATCTCCCAGCCGGATACCGGCGAGCAGGCACTCGAAATCACCGATACGCTGGTACGCTCGGGAGCGGTCGACGTTCTCGTTGTCGACTCGGTTGCGGCGCTGACGCCGCGTGCCGAAATCGAGGGCGAGATGGGCGACAGTCTTCCAGGCCTTCAGGCGCGCCTGATGAGCCAGGCGCTGCGCAAGTTGACGGCGTCGATCTCCAAGTCGAACACCATGGTCATCTTCATCAACCAGATCCGCATGAAGATCGGCGTCATGTTCGGCTCGCCGGAAACGACGACGGGCGGAAACGCGCTGAAGTTCTACGCCTCTGTCCGCCTCGACATCCGCCGCATCGGCGCGGTCAAGGAGCGCGAAGAGGTGATCGGCAACCAGACCCGCGTCAAAGTCGTCAAGAACAAGATGGCGCCTCCGTTCAAGCAGGTCGAATTCGACATCATGTATGGTGAAGGCGTATCGAAGACCGGCGAGCTGGTCGATCTCGGCGTCAAGGCCGGCATCGTCGAGAAGTCCGGTGCCTGGTTCTCCTACAACAGCCAGCGTCTCGGCCAGGGCCGCGAGAACGCCAAGCTCTTCCTGCGTGACAATCCGGATCTCGCCCGCGAGATCGAGATGGCCCTTCGTCAGAATGCGGGTCTTATCGCCGACCGGTTCCTGCAGAATGGTGGACCGGACGCCAACGATGGCGACACCGACACGGATATGTAGTTTTTACAGCTGCCACTCCGGCATATCGAAACCGGCCGCATTCCTGACCAGAATGCGGCCGGTTTTGTTTGTCTGCTGGACAGTGGCAAGGGTGAACGTTAAAAGCCACTGGATTTGAGTTTTGACCTGCCTCGGGCAGCATTGAAGGGCATAGCATGAGCGGTGTGAATGATATCCGGTCGAGCTTTCTCGACTATTTCAAGAAGAACGGCCACGAGATCGTGCCGTCGAGCCCGCTCGTGCCGCGTAACGACCCGACGCTGATGTTCACCAATGCCGGGATGGTGCAGTTCAAGAACGTCTTCACCGGTCTGGAACAGCGCCCCTACAAGACCGCATCGACGGCGCAGAAATGCGTTCGCGCCGGCGGCAAGCACAACGACCTCGACAATGTCGGATATACCGCGCGCCACCACACCTTCTTCGAAATGCTCGGCAACTTCTCGTTCGGCGATTATTTCAAGGAGCGCGCGATCGAGCTTGCCTGGAACCTGATCACCAAGGAATTCGGTCTCGACGCCAAGCGCCTGCTGGTCACCGTCTATCACACCGACGACGACGCCTTTAACCTCTGGAAGAAGATCGCCGGCCTTCCGGATGACAAGATCATCCGCATTCCGACCAGCGACAATTTCTGGGCGATGGGAGATACCGGCCCTTGCGGCCCCTGTTCGGAAATCTTCTACGATCATGGCGAGCAGATCTGGGGCGGCCCGCCGGGTTCGCCCGAGGAGGATGGCGACCGCTTCATCGAGATCTGGAACCTCGTCTTCATGCAGTACGAGCAGGTGACGAAGGAAGAGCGTGTCGACCTGCCGCGTCCCTCCATCGACACCGGCATGGGGCTGGAACGCGTTGCCGCCGTGCTGCAGGGCAAGCACGACAACTACGACATCGACCTGTTCCGGGCGCTGATCGAAGCTTCGGAAGAGGCGACCGGCGTGAAGGCCGAGGGCGAGCGCCGCGCGAGCCACCGGGTCATCGCCGACCATCTGCGTTCCTCGGCGTTTCTGATCGCTGATGGTGTTCTACCGTCGAACGAAGGCCGCGGCTACGTGTTGCGCCGCATCATGCGCCGCGCCATGCGCCATGCCCAGCTGCTGGGTGCCAAGGAACCGCTGATCTGGAAGCTGCTGCCGGCGTTGGTCCAGCAGATGGGCCGCGCCTATCCCGAGCTGGTACGCGCCGAAGCGCTGATCTCCGAGACGCTGAAGCTTGAGGAAACCCGTTTCCGCAAGACGCTGGAACGTGGCCTGTCGCTGCTTTCGGATGCCACGACGACGCTTGGCAAGGGCGACATGCTCGATGGCGAGACGGCATTCAAGCTCTATGACACCTACGGTTTCCCGCTCGACCTGACGCAGGATGCGCTGCGTGCCCGCGAGATCGGCGTGGATCTGGCCGGCTTTACCGATGCAATGGGGCGCCAGAAGGCGGAAGCCCGGTCGCACTGGGCGGGTTCCGGCGACAAAGCGACCGAGACCATCTGGTTCGAGCTCAAGGAACAGCACGGCGCAACCGAATTCCTGGGCTATGATACCGAGACGGCCGAAGGTGTCGTTCAGGCGATCGTCAAGGATGGCGCTGCCGTCGAATCCGCTACCGCCGGCGACAAGGTGCAGATCGTCGTCAACCAGACGCCATTCTACGGCGAATCCGGCGGTCAGGTGGGCGATACCGGCATCATCAGCTCGGATCACGCGAAGGTCGAGATCACCGACACGCAGAAGAAGGGCGAAGGCCTCTTCGTGCATTCCGGTATCGTCGCCGAAGGTTCGATCAAGGCGGGCGACGCCGTCGCGCTGACCGTCGACCATGCACGCCGGTCGCGGCTGCGGGCGAACCACTCGGCAACGCACTTGCTGCACGAGGCGCTCCGCGAAGTGCTCGGCACGCATGTGGCGCAGAAGGGCTCGCTGGTCGCACCCGAGCGCCTGCGCTTCGACGTCTCGCATCCGAAGCCGATGTCCGCCGAGGAGCTCAAGGTCGTCGAGGACATGGCCAACGAGATCGTGCTGCAGAACGCGCCGGTCACGACGCGCCTAATGAGCGTCGATGACGCGATTGCCGAGGGTGCCATGGCGCTTTTCGGCGAGAAGTACGGCGATGAAGTGCGCGTCGTTGCGATGGGTGAGGGCGTGCGCGGCACGAAGGCCGGCAAGCCTTACTCGATCGAGCTTTGTGGCGGCACGCATGTCTCGGCGACGGGCCAGATCGGCCTGGTTCGCATCCTCGGTGAGAGCGCGGTCGGGGCCGGCGTTCGCCGCCTCGAGGCGGTGACCGGTGAAACCGCCCGCGAATATCTGACCGAACAGGACGAACGCGTGAAATCGCTTGCTTCGTCGCTGAAGGTTCAGCCTTCCGAAGTGCTCTCGCGCGTCGAAGCGCTTGTGGACGAGCGCCGCAAGCTGGAGCGCGAACTGGCGGATGCCAAGCGCAAGCTTGCCATGGGCGGCGGACAGGGTGGATCGGCCGATGCCGCACGCGAAGTTGCCGGTGTGAAGTTTCTGGGCAAGGCAGTCACAGGTGTCGACCCGAAAGATCTGAAGGGGCTCGCCGACGACGGCAAGTCCAGCATCGGCTCGGGAGTCGTGACGCTGATCGGTGTTTCCGAAGACGGCAAGGCGAGCGCAGTCGTCGCCGTGACGCCGGACCTGACGGGACGGTTCAGCGCCGTCGATCTGGTGCGCGTCGCATCGGCCGCTCTTGGCGGCAAGGGCGGCGGCGGGCGACCGGATATGGCGCAGGCCGGTGGGCCCGACGGATCCAAGGCCGAAGACGCGATCGAGGCTGTCGCGGCAGCGCTTGCTGGCTGAGTATCGCAATAGGTTGGGGCTTCGATGAAGGTTTATCGCTCGCAGGCAAAGATGGTCGGGCTGACGCTGCTTGCCCTGGTGATGGCGGTGCTGCTTGGCTTTGTCGGCTTCGGCGGCTACCAGCGGGAAGGGGCAGGCAATCTGCCCCTTTTGATCGGCATCATCGGCGGCGGCTTCTTCTTCATCAGCTTCATCCTCCTGCTTATCAAGGCTTTGGACCGCCGACCGGCACTCGATTTTTCTGCCGAGGGTCTAATGATTCCTGATGCGGCCAAAGAGCGGATCAAGTGGGATGATCTGCTTGCCGCCCGCCTCTTCCAGGTTCATCGGCAGAAATTCATCGAGCTGCAAATCAAGCCGCAGGCTGTGGCCGCGCTCTCGCTTCGGCGCATGACCAAGCTCAACAACAAGGCGATGGGCAAGTCCGAAGACTTCATCACCGTCGCCATGAGCGGGCTTACTATGCCCGCAGATCGCGTACTCGAGCTGGTCGGCAAGCGCGGCGAGGAATAGCGCGGCCGATTTTCGGCCGTAGCCTCTGCCGCTATGTTATTTCATGCGGCCTGCATCGCCTTCATGGCTTCGTCGTCCAGCATGGTGGCTCGCCGGTAGCCTTCGCGATTGGCCACGCGGGCGGCATAATCCACGAAACCCTGCCGCTTCTCGATCGTGCCGATGCCCAGACCCCAGCCGATGTGGGAGCCGACGTAAACGTCGGCGGCGGTAAAGCGATCGCCGGCGATATAGGGGTTCTCGATTACAGCCTTTTCGAGCGTGTCCATCACATCGGCAAAACTGCCGTAGCCGGCCATGCGAGCCTTTTCTGCAGGGGTTACAAAGCCGAGCGCACTATTGGTAGCTGCTGCTTCGAGCGGTCCGGCGACGAAGAACATCCAGCGATAATAGCTGCCGCGCTCTTCCGGCTTCGGAGCGAGCTCTCTTTCCGGGAAGGTCTCGGCGAGATAGGCGCAGATCGCGGCACATTCCGTGACTATCGTCTTGCCATGCTTGATGGCAGGCACTTTACCCATCGGGTTCACGGCCAGGTATTCAGGCGACTTGATGGTGTCGCCGAATCTCATGATTTCCGTGCGGTAGGGAGCGCCTGTCTCCTCAAGCATCCAGCGGGCGATACGGCCGCGCGACATCGGATTGGTGTAGAACACCAGCTCTTCGCTCATGATAATCTCCTCCTCGGTGCCTGATATCTGGCGCAGGCGAACGATGCGGCAATGCCTAACAGAGGCGACGGTCAATTCGTGGCAACAATCACAGCTGTTTGCGGTATTGAATGAAGCCGGAGCGCTGTGCAATCTGGTCGTAGAGCCGCTGTGCCCGCTCGTTCGTCTCGTGCGTCATCCAGTAGAGGCGCCCGGCTCCGTGCTCGCGGGCGAGATCGGCAACCCTGTCGATGAGTGCTGCGCCGGTTCCGAGACCGCGCTGGTCCGCCTCGACGTATAAGTCCTGCAGGTAGCAGGTCCATTGCGGAAGCCATGTGGATCGATGAAAAATTGCATGCACGATGCCAACGAGGCGGCCGGTCTCGTCGAAGGCGCCGAAGGCGTGCATTGGTTCCGCCGGATCATGGAACCGCGACCAAGTCAGCTCGGTCGTCGCGGCCGGAATGGCGACTTCATAGAAGCGCTGGTAGCCCTGCCAGAGCGGCTCCCAGGCGGCACGATCGGATGGTTGAAGCAGGCGGATTGTCGTCATTTTCTGTTCCCTTATTGCCGTTGAAACGAAAACGGCGGGGAAATCCCCGCCGCTCGTTTTGCTTCTTTCTGATGGCTTATGCCATGGCCTTCTGAAGGTTCTCGTCGATCTTGTCGAGGAACGCCGTCGTGGAGAGCCAGGGCTGATCGGGGCCGATCAAGAGCGCCAGGTCCTTGGTCATGAAGCCGGCTTCGACGGTGTCGACGCAGACCTTTTCGAGGGTCGAAGCGAACTTGGCGAGTTCTGCGTTGTCGTCGAGCTTGGCGCGGTGTGCGAGGCCGCGGGTCCAGGCGAAGATCGAGGCGATCGAGTTCGTCGACGTTTCCTGACCCTTCTGGTGCTGGCGGTAGTGGCGGGTAACCGTGCCGTGAGCGGCTTCGGCTTCAACCGTCTTGCCGTCCGGCGTCAGCAGAACCGAGGTCATGAGGCCGAGGGAACCGAAGCCCTGCGCGACAGTGTCGGACTGAACGTCGCCGTCGTAGTTCTTGCAGGCCCAGACATAACCACCGGACCACTTGAGGGCCGAGGCGACCATGTCGTCGATCAGACGGTGCTCGTAAGTGATGCCGGCTTCCTTGAACTGATCCTTGAATTCGGTCTCGTAGATTTCCTCGAAGATGTCCTTGAAGCGGCCGTCATAGGCCTTGAGGATGGTGTTCTTCGTGGAGAGGTAAACCGGCCACTTGCGCATCAGACCGTACATCATCGAGGCGCGGGCGAATTCGCGGATCGATTCATCGAGGTTGTACATAGCCATGGCGACGCCGGAGCCCGGCGCGTTGAAGACTTCCTTCTCGATGACCTGGCCGTCTTCGCCGACGAACTTGATGGTCAGCTTGCCCTTGCCCGGGAACTTGAAGTCGGTCGCGCGGTACTGGTCGCCGAAAGCGTGACGGCCGACGACGATCGGCTGCGTCCAGCCCGGAACGAGGCGCGGAACGTTCTTGCAGATGATCGGCTCGCGGAAGATGACGCCGCCCAGGATGTTGCGGATCGTGCCGTTGGGGCTCTTCCACATTTCCTTGAGGTTGAATTCCTTCACGCGCGCTTCATCCGGCGTGATCGTCGCGCACTTGATGCCGACGCCGTACTTCTTGATGGCGTTGGCCGCATCAACGGTAACCTGGTCGTTGGTGGCGTCGCGGTTCTGAACCGAGAGGTCGTAGTAGTCGATGTTGAGGTCGAGATACGGATGGATCAGCTTGTCCTTGATAAGCTGCCAAATGATGCGCGTCATTTCATCGCCGTCGAGATCGGCGACGGGATTGGCGACCTTGATCTTCTTCATGTATCTGCCTCGTTCAAGCTAGCATGGGAACAGGTGTCCCGGTGGGTGATAGGGTCCGGAGCGCTATAGCATTGTGAACCGGGAACGCAAAGCCGCAAGCGGCCCGCGGCGTGGTTTTTGCGCGGCCATTGCCAAGCGCACGGATTCGGCTAGTGTCCCGCCACCGCTTGTTGCCCGATGGATATTTTTGATGAAGACGATAGCCTTGCTGTGTCTCCTTGCCGCACCTGGCGCTCTGCACGCCGCCGACGTTGCCGATCCCGTGAAGGAGATCATGGACGCGACGGTGAGCAACTGGTCGGGCGCCGATACCGAGTGGATCGACATCTTCGATGCTGCGAAAATCGATCAGCGTTTCAGCAGCGACTTCGTCGCGAAGTATCATGAGGCCGAAAAGCATCCGGCGATGGAAGACGGCATTTCGCCCTTCGATTACGATGTGATCGTCAACGGCGAGGATGCGTGCCCGCTGAAGGATATTTCGATCACGCCGCCGCCGGCCAATGGAAAGACGGAGGTCGTCGTGCGCTTTCGAAAGATGGATTGCGCGGATGGACCGGAGGCGCAAGTGGTTTCAACGGTTCGCTTCGAACTGATCGATGAAGGCGGCAAGCCGGTGGTTGACGATATCGTCAACGAGGACAGCGAGACGAAGGAGTCTACCTCGCTGAAAGCGATCATGACGGATATCATCGACGGCAATTGACGTCGTTCGGATTTGAGTTGCTTCCGGTGGCGCGGCAGTATCTCGCAGAAAGGGCATCTCATGATCTGCCGCATGAAAGGTGTCCACATTGTTTTCCGGCTTTGACTTTCGCGATTGGCTTCTTGCCAATGATCCGGCGCTTTCTCGGCTTCGCATGGCATCGCGGGTAACGCTGACGGTCGTCTTTTCCACCGTCATCCTGATTGCCTTCCATTTCCTGGTCACACCGCTGCCGCAGGTCGCTTATGGTCTCGGGATCGTGCTTTCGGTCGAAGGGGGCGTCGCCGTGCGCGACAAGGGCTATTCGCGCCAGCTCGTCACCCGGCTGCTCGGCTGCATCGCCAGTCTCGTGGCGCTCGGCATTGCGGCAGGCCTTGAAGAGCACCGCTACCTGTCGGACGCCGTCTTTCTTGTAGTGATCCTGCTTGCAACATCGAGCCGGGTGTTCGGGCCGCGCGGTCATGCGATCGGCATGTTTGCGTTTTTTTCCTATTTCATGGGGTCTTATTTCCACCCGAAGCTCGACGAGTTGCCGCTGATTGCAATCGGGCCCGTCGTTTCGGCCGCCATCGGACAGGTCGTGTCCGTTCTGATGTTGCCCGACAACTGGCGGAGCGACCTCCTGAGGTCGCTGGAAAGCGTGCAGGGAAGGGTCAATCAGATCCTCTTCAAGCTTGCAGCGCTCGCCTCGGAGGGCTTTGTTCAAGAGAGCGACCGGCAGGAGCTGCGGCAGCTCGAGGAGCGGCTGAAGGAAGTGGTTCTGATGGCGGAAAGCTTCATTCCGCGACCGCCCGGCGGCGTGTTCGACGGCGGAGCGGATCCCGCTGAAGAACTGGCCGTGCGGTTGTTCGACCTGCATCTCGCTGCCGAGAGCACCATCGTTCTCACCCTGCAGAAGCCGCCCGATTTTGCGCTCGTCCACGCGGTGATCGAAGGCAGTGAGAGCACGCTGACGGACGGGTTGGCAGACGGGGACGACAAGGCGGCAGTGGAAACGTGCCGCGCGCTCTTGTGGCTCGGGCAGGCCAAACATCAGCTGGCGAAGACAATCGAGGAAGGCCGAATTTCAGGATTTGCAACGATCGATGCAGCCAGCGGAAAGCCGGCTGCCCCGGCGATCGATTTTTCGGTCCGGAATCCGCTGATCAAAGCGTCGTTGCAGATCACGCTTGCTTCGGCGCTGGCGATGGCATTCGGGCTCCTGCTGTCGCGCGAACGCTGGTTCTGGGCGGTGCTTGCGTCCTTCCTGGTCTTCATCAACACGAATTCGCGCGGCGACACGGCCATGAAAGCGCTGCAGCGGTCGCTGGGGACGCTGTTCGGCATTGCCATCGGGCTCGCACTTGCGACGTTGCTTTCCGGTCATCAGGCGATTGCCGTTCCGGTCGCTGTCCTCTGCATTTTCCTCGGGTTCTATTTCCTGTCGGTCTCCTACGCGACGATGACGTTCTTCGTATCGATTGTGCTTTGTCTGGTTTACGGGTTGACCGGCGCACTGACGCTCGATCTGCTGCGGTTGCGTATCGGGGAAACGCTGATCGGCGTGCTCGCAGGAACGGCCGTCGCATTTCTGGTGTTTCCCGCGCGAACGCGCGGAGCGCTGGATGCGGCCCTCAAGAAATGGTACTCGGCGCTCGATGTGCTGCTTGCCGCAGCGCTTGATGGCAAGTCCCGTTTCGAGCTGATCCCGTTTTCGCAAGAACTCGATGCGGCTTATCGCGACCTGACCGTTGCGGCGCGCCCGCTCGGTTCGTCCTGGTCCTTGGTGACGCGGCCCGGCCGGATCAGGCGGACGCTGGCGACTTTTCTGGCCACGACCTATTGGGCTCGCCTCATGGCCGGGACTTTCGGGGCGGACATTTCGGAAGACGAGGACATGAGGGCATCGATTGCCGATGCAAGATCGAGGCTCGGTACGATTTCCGCACGCCGCTCCGAATGCTTCTTCGTCGAGCGGACGACACCGGCTTCGGCGGGGCGGCATTTACCGCTTTCACGCGGCGGCGCCCGGCTTGCCGCGGAAATGATCGGCGGCATGCTCGACCGGCTTTACCCGCAAGCATAGGCCTTGCCGTTTGCGCTGAGCAAAGCTATTCCGCATTGAAAGCAAGGACGGCGTTTCATGGCAGGCACGAACAGCGAGCGTAAACTTCTGGCCGAGGGGCCGGTCATCATTCTGGTGGAGCCCCAGATGGGCGAGAACATCGGCATGGTGGCGCGCGCAATGGCGAATTTCGGCCTTGCGGAGTTGCGCCTAGTCAATCCGCGCGACGGCTGGCCGAACGAGAAGGCGCAGGCCGCGGCCTCCAAGGCCGATCACGTCATCGAAGCCACGAAGGTTTATGACACATTGGAGCAGGCGGTTGCCGACCTGAATTTCGTCTATGCGACGACAGCGCGCGAGCGGGATGGATTCAAGCCCGTCCGGTCGCCGGTGGTTGCGGCCGAGACGCTGCGCGCGAAGTTTCGCGCAGGCGAGGGGACCGGCATCCTGTTTGGACGTGAACGCTGGGGGCTGACCAACGAGGAAGTGGCGCTTGCCGACGAGATCGTCACCTTCCCCGTCAACCCTGCCTTTGCCTCGTTGAACATCGCGCAGGCGGTTCTCCTGATGTCCTATGAATGGATGAAATCCGGCATGGAAGACGCCGGAGCGGTGCCGTTTCAGGCGATGTCGCAGACGCAGTCGACCAAGGAACAGCTCTTCGGCCTGTTCGATCAGCTGGAAGAGGCGCTGGATGCGCGCGGTTATTTCCATCCTGCCGGGAAAAAGCCCAAAATGGTGGACAACCTGCGCGCAGTTCTCTCGCGGCGCGCCTTCACGGAACAGGAAATTAGCGTGTTGCGCGGTGTGATCTCCTCCCTCGACCGCTTCTCGCGCAAGTCACCGCGCGGTGGCCGGTTCCCTGCAGACATCAAGGAACAGCAGAAAGATGACAGCAGCGGCGAATGAGCTGAAACCGGTTCTGGTATTCGATTCCGGCATCGGGGGGCTCACCGTGCTCCGCGAAGCCCGCGTGCTCATGCCCGAACGCAGTTTCCTCTACGTCGCCGACGATGCCGGATTTCCCTATGGCGGCTGGGAGGAGCAGGCGCTCAAGGAGCGCGTCATCGATCTCTTTGCCAAGCTGCTTGCGGAATACGATCCGGAAGTCTGCATCATTGCCTGCAACACGGCTTTTACGCTGGTCGGCGCCGATCTTCGCGCGGCCTTCCCGCAGATGACGTTCGTCGGCACCGTGCCGGCGATCAAGCCTGCGGCGGAGCGGACACGCTCGGGCCTCGTATCGGTGCTCGCGACCCCCGGAACCGTGAAGCGTGCCTATACGCGCGATCTCATCCAGTCCTTCGCGCAGCAGTGCCATGTGCGGCTCGTCGGCTCGGAAAACCTGGCGCGGATGGTGGAAGCCTACATTCGCGGAGATGCCGTTTCCGACGACGCAGTCTATGCCGAGATCGACCAATGCTTCGTCGAGAAGGACGGCCGCAAGACCGATATCATCGTGCTGGCCTGCACGCATTACCCGTTCATGGCCAATGTCTTTCGCCGCCTGGCGCCCTGGCCGGTGGACTGGCTCGACCCCGCGGAAGCCATTGCAAGGCGCGCCCGCAGCCTCGTGCCGCACGTGGCCGGGGCGGTTCATCCCGATGGCTTCGACTTCGCAGTGTTCACCTCTGGCAATCCCGACTTCGCCACGCGGCGGCTGATACAGGGCTTCGGGCTGAAGGTCGGCTGAGGGCGGATGCTCGACGCTTCCGGGAAGCAATCGTGCTAGAAATAACGCTCACAGTCGGATCAGCGTCGGAGATAGTGCAATGGCGACGGGCGAGGACTTGCGGCGTATCGCACTCTCTCTGGAGGGTACGGTCGAGGCCCCGCATTTCGACCGCATGGCATTCAAGGTCGCGCGGAACTACGTCACGCTCGCCGCCGACAGCCGGACGGCGAATTTCAAGTTCACGCCCGACGAACAGCAGTTCAAATGCATGATGCTGCCGGAGGCCTTCTCGCCGGTGCCGAATGCCTGGGGCAGGCAGGGCTGGACGACTGCCGATCTGTCGCGGCTGGGCGAGGAGGATCTCGAGAATGCATTGCGCATGGCCTGGGAGCGTGCTCAGCCCAGAAAACCAGCGCGGCGATGAAGTCCGGACGGCGTGGCCGGCCTAAATGTCCGCATTCGCTGTGGGTTTTAGAAATGTAAGGGCGAAATGCTGGGAAATCTTTGATAGACGGGAGCGCGCCGTTTCAGGACAATGGCGCTCCGCATTATTGAGTCTCATCTGAATAGGATCGTTGCATTGCAGGTTGGTATCGATATGGGAATGGCGTCCGGCAACAGCCCGGCGACGCTCGATATCGAGGAGCTGCTGGCGACCCGCCTTCTCGTGCAGGGCAATTCCGGTTCCGGCAAGTCGCATCTGCTGCGGCGGCTGCTCGAACAGTCGGCGCCATGGGTGCAGCAGGTCGTCATCGATCCGGAAGGCGATTTCGTCACACTTAGCGACCGGTTCGGCCATGTGGTCGTCGACGGCGAGCGGACCGAGGCGGAGCTTGCGGGCATCGCCAACCGCATCCGTCAGCACCGCGTCTCCTGCGTGCTGACGCTCGAAGGCCTTGATCTCGAAGAGCAGATGCGAGCGGCGGCGGCCTTTCTCAACGGCATGTTCGATGCCGATCGCGAATATTGGTATCCAGTTCTGGTCGTGGTCGACGAAGCGCAGATGTTTGCGCCATCGGTCGGTGGCGATGTCGCGGAAGATGCGCGCAAGATGTCGCTTGGCGCGATGACCAACCTGATGTGTCGCGGTCGTAAGCGGGGGCTTGCCGGCGTGATCGCTACCCAGCGTCTGGCCAAGCTTGCCAAGAACGTTGCGGCGGAGGCTTCGAACTTCCTGATGGGCCGCACCTTTCTCGATATCGACATGGCGCGCGCCGCCGACCTTCTCGGCATGGACCGGCGTCAGGCCGAGATGTTCCGCGATCTGAAGCGCGGGAATTTCGTAGCGCTTGGTCCGGCGCTGTCGCGGCGTCCGCTGCCGATTGAGATCGGCGCGGTCGAGACCTCGGCCCGTTCCAACAGCCCGAAGCTGATGCCGCTGCCGGACGCGCCGCAGGATGTGGAAGACCTGATCTTCACGCCGGACCCGGAGGAATTTCAGCGGCCGCTCGTTCGGCGTGCACCGCCAGCGCCACGTCCGACGACCGACATTCTGGCCGAGCTTTCTCGCTCGGCGCCTGCAGCGACCGCTGCGCCGGCCGAGCCGCGCGCCAGCCAGCCGGAGCTTTCCGCCGAAGAGCGCGAGGAACGCTTGTCGGCCGTGCTGGCTGAAATCCTCGATGATCCCGCGTCGGGTTTCCGGACGGATTCGGTGCTCTACCAGGAATTCCTGGTGCGCCTGCGCATGCGTCGCGTGCCCGGGCCGCCGATCTCCTTGCCGGATTTCCGCCGGCGTGTTGCGATCTCGCGTTCCGGCGTCGATGCTGCGACTGCCGCAACCGATGCCTGGGCGACAGCTCTGTCGCTGTCGGCGACGGTGACCGACGATCTGCAGGGCGTGTTCCTGATGCTCGCCAAGGCCGCGGTCTGCGGCGAGCCATGCCCGTCGGACGCCCGCATCGCCCGTGCCTACGGGACGCACTCGGCGCGTCGGGCGCGCCGTCTTCTCGGTTATTTCGAGGAACAGGGGACGATCGTCGTGCACACGGATTTCTCCGGCAAACGCATCGTGGCTTTCCCGGACATGAACTGCCAGACGGCGCCGGGTGACGCGAATGCACCGGATAGCAGCGATCAACCGCAAGCGGCGGAATAGCTTGGCTTTTCGGGCAAGTCGCTGTTGACATTTTCACGACGAACCCATAAACACCGCGCCAGCACCGGGCAGAGATGTCCGGTGTTTCATTTGACATGTCCCGTGGATTTGTCCTGTTCGCGTAACCGGATGATCCTGTCGGGCTTTCGAGAGAAAGCCAAAGGAGGGCGTGTTTCCTTCACGCGGTTTGGCAACGAACCGTCCTAACACTCTGAAAGGAAATACGATGAGCAAGCGCGAATCGTCCAAGTACAAGATTGACCGCCGTATGGGCGAAAACATCTGGGGCCGTCCGAAGTCCCCGGTGAACCGCCGCGAATACGGCCCGGGCCAGCATGGTCAGCGCCGCAAGGGCAAGCTTTCGGACTTCGGTGTGCAGCTGCGCGCCAAGCAGAAGCTGAAGGGTTACTATGGTGACCTGCGCGAAAAGCAGTTCCGTGCGATCTACGACGAAGCTAACCGCGTCAAGGGCAATACGGCTGAAAAGCTGATTGGCCTTCTGGAGTCGCGTCTCGACGCGATCGTCTATCGCGCCAAGTTCGTTCCGACCGTTTTCGCTGCCCGCCAGTTCGTCAACCACGGCCACGTGACCGTGAATGGCGTACGCGTCAACATCGGCTCTTACCGTTGCAAGGCCGGCGACGTTATCGAAGTTCGCCAGAAGTCGAAGCAGCTCGTTACGGTTCTGGAATCCGTTAGCCTCGCTGAGCGCGACGTTCCGGACTACATCGAAGTTGATCACAACAAGATGGTTGCGACCTTCGCCCGCGTTCCTACGCTCTCCGACGTACCCTATCCGGTCGTCATGGAGCCGCATCTGGTGGTCGAATTCTATTCGCGTTAATCAGCGCGAGACGTTCGCATACGGAAAAGCCGCCTTCAGGGGCGGCTTTTTTGTCTCTGGAGAGAAGCCATGGTGGATTTGCAGGCAGTCCTCGACAGCATCTACAAGGATCTGACGCCCCGCATCGGCGAAGGCGCGGTCGCCGATTACATTCCGGAACTGGCCAAGGTCGATCCGAAGCAGTTCGGCATGGCGATCGTCACGGTTAACGGGAACATTTATCGCGTCGGCGACGCGGCTGTGCCGTTCTCCATCCAGAGCATTTCCAAGGTCTTCATGCTGACGCTGGCGCTCGGCAAGGTGGGCGAGGGGCTCTGGAAGCGTGTCGGCCGCGAGCCGTCGGGTTCGTCCTTCAACTCCATCGTGCAGCTCGAGCACGAGCACGGGATCCCGCGCAACCCATTCATCAATGCCGGCGCGATTGCCGTCACCGACGTCGTCATGGCTGGCCACGCGCCGCGCGAGGCAATCGGCGAATTGCTGCGTTTTGTGCGCTACCTTGCCGACGACGAGTCGGTGACGATCGATGACAAAGTGGCGAAGTCCGAAACGCAGACCGGCTACCGCAACTTTGCGCTCGCCAATTTCATGCGTGCCTACAAGAATATCGATCATCCGGTCGATCACGTCCTCGGCGTCTATTTCCACCAGTGTGCTCTGGCGATGACATGCGAGCAGCTTGCGAAAGCGGGACTGTTTCTCGCGGCACGCGGGAGCAATCCGACGACCGGGCATTCGGTCGTTTCGCCGAAGCGGGCGCGGCGCATCAATGCGCTGATGCTGATGTGCGGGCACTATGACGGTTCAGGCGACTTTGCCTATCATGTCGGCCTGCCCGGCAAGAGCGGCGTCGGCGGCGGCATCTTTGCGGTGGCGCCGGGGATTGCGTCGATCGCGGTCTGGTCGCCCGGTTTGAACAAGGTTGGCAACTCGCAGCTTGGCTCGCTGGCGCTCGAAATGCTGGCGGCGCGCACCGGCTGGTCGGTTTTCGGCGATTGACGCTGTGTTGCCGCCGCGCTTTCTGCTAAGGCAGGGCCGTAGCCGATTTGGATGGGACCATGAACATCGCAGCGAATATTGCGGACGATTTTGACACGCGCGAGGATGGCACGATCGGCCATGCGCTCTTTGCAGATGCGCCGCGTTCCGTCTCGTTCAACAAATTGCGCAAGCGCCTGCTCCGCCAGGTGCGTCAGGCCTTCGACGATTTCGACATGCTGAAGGGCCAGAAGCGTTGGCTGATCGGCCTTTCCGGCGGCAAGGATTCCTACGGGCTGCTGGCGCTGCTTCTCGAACTGCAATGGCGCGGCCTTTTGCCGGTGGAGCTGATCGCCTGCAATCTGGATCAGGGCCAGCCGAATTTTCCGAAGCATGTGTTGCCGGATTATTTGGCCAAAATCGGCGTCAAGCACCGCATCGAATACCGTGACACCTATTCGATCGTGAAGGAGAAGGTGCCTGAAGGCGCCACCTATTGCTCGCTCTGTTCGCGTCTTCGCCGTGGCAATCTCTACCGCATTGCCAAGGAAGAGGGTTGCGATGCACTGGTTCTCGGGCATCACCGCGAGGATATCCTCGAAACCTTCTTCATGAACTTCTTTCACGGAGGGCGGCTTGCCTCGATGCCGGCAAAGCTGCTCAACGATGAGGGTAACCTCATGGTGCTGAGGCCGCTCGCCTATTGCGCCGAAGACGACATGGCGAAATTCGCGGCGGCGATGGAGTTTCCGATCATACCATGCGATCTCTGCGGCTCGCAGGACGGCCTGCAGCGCAACGCGATGAAGGACATGCTTGCCGATATCGAGCGGCGCATGCCGGGCCGCAAGGACACGATGCTGCGAGCGCTCGCGCATGTGAACCCCTCGCACCTGCTCGATCCGAAGCTTTTCGATTTTTCGAGCCTGACGGTCACAGAAGTGTCGCCAAAGGGCGAGTAACTGGACGCTCCTCCCAATCAAGGAAATGCCATGACTTCGACAGTTGATGTGACGACGCTAGCCGATCTCCTGCGGCGGGCGGCGAAGGCCGAGATATTGCCGCGCTTCCGGCGGCTCGGAAGCGGCGATGTTCGCGTCAAGACCGAGGCGACCGATCTCGTGACGGAAGCCGACGAGCAGGCCGAGCGGATGATGAAGGCGGAGGCCGCGCGGCTCTGGCCGCAAGCGGTGTTCATCGGCGAGGAGTCGGTCGCGGCCGACCCGGCGCTGCTCGAAAAGCTGCAGGGAGCCGAGCTTGCGATCGTCGTCGATCCGGTTGATGGCACGTTCAATTTCGCCTCCGGGATTCCCGCCTTCGGGGTCATGGCGTCCGTGGTGTCGCGGGGCGAAACCGTTGCCGGCATCATCTATGACCCGATGGGCGACGATTGGGTGATGGCGGAGAAGGGCGGCGGTGCCTGGCTGCGGCGGCCGGAAGGCGAGGCGGAGCGGCTTTCCGTGACGGCTCCGGTTCCGCTGGAACAAATGGTCGGCATGGCATCGGTCGGCTATCTGCCAAAGGGGCGGCGTGCGGAAATCCTAGCAAACCTCGCGAAGGTTCGCTTCCTTGCGAACTACCGCTGTGCAGCGCATGAATACCGGACATTTGCATCCGGCCACGTGCACTACCTCATGTACAACAAGCTGATGCCCTGGGACCATCTGGCGGGCACGCTGATCTGCCAGGAGGCGGGTGCCTATGCCGCCCGCTTCGATGGAACGCCCTACCTGCCGCACCATGTCGACGGCGGATTGCTGATCGCACCGGACAGGGCGTCCTGGGAGCTGCTGCGGCGCGAGGTCTTCACCATCTAAAAAGAAAGCCCGCCAGATCGGCGGGCTTTTCATTAGAAGTGTGCGGCGCCCGGCTCGAGCTGCGGGCTGTCGCCGGGGTGGGTGAAGAGCTTGCCCTTCTCAGCCCAGAGTGTCGCCAAAATGCTGATCGCGCCGAAGACAGCGAAGCCGCCGAAAAGCGGCTGAACCGTCCCGTTGAAAAGCTGGCCGACGGTGCCGCCGAGCAATGCGCCGACGGTCGTCGAGACGAAACCGGTAATGGAGGTTGCCGTGCCCGCAAGGTTGCCCATCGGCTCCAGGCTGATCGCCGTGAAGTTGGTGGCGATGACCGCAAACATCATCAGCAGGACCGAAAACAGAGCGTAGTCCAGCGCGAAATTGACGCTGGTATCGAGCGCCATGACATAGCCGAAGGCCGAAACGATCGTGAAGAGAACCATCGCGGTGTGCGAGATGCGGCGCATGCCGAAGAGGCGGACAAAGAAGCCGTTGGCGAAGTTCGCGACCGCGATGCCGCCCGCCGTTGCCGCGAAGGCAATCGGCAGCCAGTCGCCGAGGCCATAGACCTCGCCGAAGACCTGCTGGACAGAGATCACATAGGCACTGATGACGCCCGTGAACATCGTCAGGCCGATCATGTAGCCGCAGGTGACGCGGTTGGTGAGGACGGTTCTGAAACCGTCGACGACCGAGCCGACGGAGAGCGGAATGCGCTCGTTCTCAGGCAGCGACTCCTTGAGACGCAGCAGTGCCCAGGTAAAGAGGATCGAGCCGACGATGCCGAGCAGAATGAAGATCCAGTGCCAGTCGGCGTAGGTGATGATCAGCTGGCCAACAGACGGCGCGACGATCGGTACGATCATGAAAACGATCATCACAAAGGACATGACGCGCGCCATCTCGCGGCCGCCGAAGCAATCCCGCACGATAGACATCGTGGTGATGCGGACCGCCGCGCCGCCGATGCCCTGGATGAAGCGCATGACGAGCAGCATGTGGAAGCTGCTGGTCCAGGCAGCGGCGAACATGGCAACGACATAGACGGCCATGCCACCAAGCAGGATCTTGCGGCGGCCGAAAGTATCGGAGAGCGTGCCGAAGGCGATCTGCGAGATGCCGAAGCCGAAGAAGAAGACGCCGATGACCAGCTGCGCGTCATTGGTGCTCATCACGCCCAGCGAATGGCCGATGGCAGGCAGCGCCGGCAGCATGCTGTCGATCGCCATGGCGATGCTGGCAGTCATGATGGCGATCGTGATCACAAATTCCGCAAAGCCCATGCCGATCCGGCTGGAGCCCTGATTTTCAATATGCGGCTTATGCTGCGGCGTCATTTCTGAAATCCTGTCATTGTAAAAATGGCCCGCTCAGGCAGGCGAGTTTTGCGGCTGAAACAGAAGGCCTTTTTCCGCGATGAGGACGAATACGAGCCCGATAATCGACACGGTGAAATAGCCGGCAACCATCGGCAGGGCGGTGCCGTCGTAGGCCTGGCCAATACCTGCTCCGATGATTGCCCCGCCGACCGTGCTCATGAAACCGAGAACGGAGGAGGCGGTGCCTGCCACATGACCCAGCGGTTCCATTGCCAGCGAGTTGAAGTTCGAGCCGATCCAGCCGAAATGGAACATCGCAAGGCCGAAGAAGGTGATGAAGAGGAAGAAGGGCATCGGTTCAGAGCTCGACACCTGCACGATCATCCAGATGGTGTTGACGGTGAGGAAGCCGAGCAACGATGCATGCGACAGGCGCCGCATGCCGAATTTGCCGACGAAGCGCGAGTTCAGGAAGGACGATATCGACATGAAGGCTGCAACACCGGCGAAGGCGAAGGGAAAATAGACGCCAAGATCGTAGATGCCGACGTAGATCTGCTGGGCGGAATTGATGAAGCCGAACAGCGAGCCGAAAATGAAGGTGGTGGCGAGCGTGTAGCAGAGCGCGATGCGGTTCATCAGGACAAGCTTGAAGCCGCCCAGCACGGAGCGGGCGGTAAAGGGCCGGACGTTGCGCGGATCGAGTGTTTCCGGCAGGCGTAGATAGGCCCAGACGCCGATCATGGCCGCCAACGCGGCGATGAACACGAAGATCATGTGCCAGCTAGCAAAGAGCATGATGACCTGGCCGCTACCCGGCGCGATGACCGGGACGATCATGAAAACCATCATGATCAGCGACATGACCTCTGCCATCTGCCGGCCGCCGTAGATGTCGCGGACGATCGAAATGGTAATGACGCGCGTTGCGGCTGACCCGATGCCCTGGATGAGGCGCAACGCAAGCAAGCCGGTGAAAGAAGGAATGAAAGCGATTCCAATCGCCGAGGCGATATAGATCACCAAACCGATGAGAAGCGGCAGGCGGCGGCCGAAACGGTCGGAAAGCGGCCCGAAAAAAAGCTGGGCGCCGCCGAAACCGAGAAGATAGGCAGAGACGACGAATTGGCGGTGGTTTTCGCTCTCGACGCCTAGATTGGCGCCGATTTGCTGCAGAGCCGGTAGCATGATGTCGATCGCCAGCGAATTGGTCGCCATCAGGAAGGCCGCAAGCGCGATAAATTCACGCCTGCCCATGGGCTTCTGGCCCGCGGACACGGCTTGTGATGAATGTGTCACAATGCAATTCCCATAAACAGGTTAAGGCGCTGTTCAGCACAGCGCCTCGGACTCAAATTAGAACAAATATGGAAACCGGACGGACGCCCGGTGACCTGTCAGGCGGCGCCGCGAAGCGCGACGCCTTTTTCCTGGAAGTGCTGCTGCAATTCACCGGCCTGGAACATTTCCCGCACGATGTCGCAGCCGCCGATGAACTCGCCCTTCACATAAAGCTGCGGGATCGTCGGCCAATTCGAATAATCCTTGATGCCCTGGCGGATTTCCGAATCGGCGAGCACATTGATGCCCTTATAATCGACGCCGAGATAGTCGAGAATCTGGACGAGCTGGCCGGAGAAACCGCACTGCGGAAACTGCGGCGTGCCCTTCATGAAAAGGACGACGTCGTTCGTCTTGACTTCGTTGTCGATGAATTCGTTGATACCGCTCATGAGACCTAATCCTTTCAACAGGCGAGTTAAAGGCCCGCCGTTTCAATCGCTAGCCTTAAATAGCATGCGCTGGCTCAAATTCCACCCGCCCCGACCAAAAAAGAACGTGTCTTTTGCGGGAATGCGGCGGCGATAGGAGCTGGAAAACTAGCGGCTGCGCTGCCTGCTGCGGCCGGCGGCGGTGCGGCGCTTGCTGACCTGCTTCCTCGCGGGTTTTGCGGTTGCGGCCTTGCGCGTGAAACGGCCGGTCGTGGGTGAGCGCGTTTGGCGCTTCTTCCGCTTCGTTGCGGTGCGGCCCGTCGTTTTCTTGAGGATCTCCTTTAGCACGCTTTCCACCACGCCACTCACCAGTTCCTTTACGATATCGGCCATGAACCCTCCCGCACCAAAAGCGTTGTCTGGCTATTGAATTCCTGATGCTTTCCGTTAGCAAGCGGCCTTCAGCGCTTCGGCGCTTTTTCCGCCGTATTTCAGATGCATGCGCTATTTGCGAATTGGCGAGGCCCGAGCCTGCCGGAAAGATATTTTGTGGAATTGATCAAGAAGAGGGTCGTGCTTCACTTCCCCGGTTTCGAGCCCCTGGATGGCAACGCCCATCGGATGCGTTACGAACGAGCGGCGAGTCAGAGCGGAAAAGTCTGGCGCTTCGAGGCAAAGATCTGCGAGTTGAATGCGTTCCACGGGTTTAGCAGTTTCGACGTGGCTGCCGCCTCCCATCTGTGGCGGACGGTGAGCAAGGTTCATGTTTTCGATCATGATGTGCTGGTCCAGCACCTTCGGGCGAAGTCGACGGCCAAGCGCATGCTCGACGGCTTTTTCGCCTGCGGACGCATCGTTACAGACGGGGGATTGGCTGGGTATTTCCGTCACGCGTGGCGCTTCGGTCTTTTCTTCATCTTTCCGTTTCTGCAGATGCTGCTCGGGCTGCTTCTGGCTGTGACGATTGCGCTCGCGCCGGCGGGCTTCGGCCTCCCGGCCTGGCATCTTGCATGGAGCCTGCCGGGGGCTGCGGCCTTCTTCGTCAATCTCTTCCTGCCGTTCGCAGAGCGCTTCTACACGCTGCATCTGTTCTCGGATTGGGAAATGGCGGTTGCGCTCGCCCGCATGGATCGCCCCGAGTTCAACGAATGGCTCGAGCGTTGTGCGGCAGCGGTGCGAGAGGCGCTGCAGGAGGAGGCCGACGAATATGTGATCTCGTCGCACAGCATGGGTGCGAGCGCGGCTGCGCACGTGATCGGAGCGCTGCTCGAAAAAGAGCCGGCGATCTTCGACGGCAAGACGGTCGTGTTTGCGTCGCTCGGTTCGGCGGTCCTGCAATGCGCGCTGCTATCGTCGGCAAAGACCTTGCGGGCGCGTGTAGGGCTGATCGCGCGTTGCCAATCCGTCTTCTGGCTCGACGTGCAATGCCTGACTGACGCCATTCACTTTTACAAGGTGCCGGTCGTTGCCGTGGCAGGTCATCCGGACGCGCCGCAGGCTAAGATGCAGTTCATCCGCGTCAAGCAGATGCTGACGTCCGATCATTACAGGAAGATCAAGCGGGATTTCCTTCGGGTGCACCGGCAGTATGTGCTGGGACCGGATCTGAGGGCAGCCTTCGACTTCACGCTGCTGACAGCCGGGCCTGTACCCGCCGCCCGTTTCGCCGACGGCGGACTGCAGAAGATGCCCGGCTTGTAACCGGGCATTCCTATTCTCGAAGCATCAATCGGGGGCCGATGTCTGCAGCGCCAGCGCATGCAGGATGCCACCCATGTTTCCCTTCAGCGCCTCGTACACCATCTGGTGCTGCTGTACGCGGCTCTTGCCTCGGAAGGCTTCGGCCACGACTTCGGCGGCATAGTGGTCACCGTCGCCAGCGAGGTCGCGGATCGTCACTTTGGCACCGGGGATCCCGGCCTTGATCATGTCTTCGATATCGCCGGGCTTCATTGGCATGATCGTTTACTCCTTGCGCATCATTCCGCAGCGATAACGGCTGCGGCGTCATTCATGAAATCAGGGAACCACGATTCATGGGCGCTGCGCAATTCCTGAATGGATAGCGAGAGCAGATCATCGATAACGAGTTCGCTGCCGGTCACCGGTCCCAGGCGCCGGAAGGGCACGCCAGCACCTTCCGCATTGGCGCAGATGAAGTTGGCGACGTCGGCCTTGACGGCAATGACATAGCGCGCCTGATCCTCGCCGAAGAGGAGCGCGTGCGGGGCGCCTTTGCCTTCGGCAAGCGTGACATGCATGCCCTTGCCCGCTGCCATCGCCATTTCGGCCAGCGCCAGCGCCAGGCCGCCTGAGGAAATGTCGTGGCAGGCCGTTGCCTGGCCGTTGCGGATGACCGAACGGACGAAGTCGCCGTTGCGGCGTTCCGCGAAAAGATCGACGTCCGGTGCCGGGCCATCACTGCTGCCTAGGATGTCGCGCAGATAGATCGAGGAGCCGAGGTGGCTGCCGTCGGTTCCGATCATGATCAGCTGGTCGCCATCGGCAGCGCTGCCGATGCGGGCCATCGCCTTCCAGTCGGGCAGCAGGCCGACGCCTGCAATCGTCGGCGTCGGCAGGATCGCGACACCGTTGGTCTCATTGTAGAGCGACACGTTGCC
This sequence comes from Rhizobium sp. SVR5-2C, assembly GCF_056755115.1. Taxonomy (NCBI): domain Bacteria; kingdom Pseudomonadati; phylum Pseudomonadota; class Alphaproteobacteria; order Hyphomicrobiales; family Rhizobiaceae; genus Rhizobium; species Rhizobium sp. SVR5-2C. The sequence continues at coordinate 96,426 of NZ_JBNDHT010000003.1, forward strand.
GGAAACGATCGGGAAGTCGAGCGCACGGCAGGCTTCGCCGATGCCCTTCACGGCTTCGACGAATTGGCCCATGATTTCCGGTTTCTCGGGATTGCCGAAATTGAGGTTATCCGTTGCTGCCAGCGGCTCCGCACCGGTCGCAGTGATGTTGCGCCAGCATTCGGCGACGGCCTGCTTGCCGCCCTCGAACGGGCAGGCTTCGACGTAGCGCGGGGTGACGTCGGACGAGAAGGCAAGCGCCTTGGTCGGGTGGCCCTCGACGCGGACGACGCCGGCATCGCCGCCCGGAAGCTGCAGCGAATTGCCCTGGATCAGTGTGTCGTACTGTTCGTAAACCCAGCGGCGGCTCGACTGGTTCGGCGAGCCGACGAGCTTGAGCAGTGCCTGGCTGTAATCTTCCGGTGCAGCAACGAGTTCTGCGGGCAGGGGAGCTCGCTTGCCGGACTCGCGCCACGGACGGTCGTATTCCGGCGCCTGGTCGCCGAGGTCCTTGATCGGCAGGTTGGCGACTTCCTCGCCCTGATGGGCGACGCGGAACCGCAGATCGTCCGTGGTCGTGCCGACGATTGCGAAATCGAGGCCCCACTTGTGGAAGATCGCCTCGGCTTCCTTTTCCTTCTCCGGGCGGAGGACCATGAGCATACGCTCCTGGCTTTCGGAGAGCATCATTTCGTAAGCGGTCATCTGCTCTTCGCGAACCGGAACCTTGTCGAGTTCGAGCAGGATGCCGAGGTCACCCTTGGCGCCCATTTCGACCGCAGAGCAAGTGAGGCCGGCGGCCCCCATGTCCTGAATGGCGATGACGGCGCCTGTCTTCATCAGTTCAAGGCAGGCTTCGAGCAGGCACTTCTCGGTGAAGGGGTCGCCGACCTGAACCGTCGGGCGCTTTTCCTCGATCGACTCGTCGAATTCCGCCGAGGCCATTGTCGCGCCACCGACGCCGTCACGACCGGTCTTGGCGCCGAGATAGACGACCGGAAGGCCGACGCCCTTGGCTTCTGATAGGAAGATGGCATTCGACTTCGCGAGACCCGCGGCAAAGGCGTTGACGAGGATGTTGCCGTTGTAGCGTTCGTCGAACTCCACCTCGCCGCCGACGGTCGGAACGCCAAAGGAATTTCCATAGCCACCGACACCTGAAACGACGCCGGAAACGAGGTGGCGGGTCTTTGGATGGTCAGGTTCGCCGAAACGAAGGGCGTTCATGGCGGCGATCGGGCGGGCGCCCATGGTAAAGACATCGCGCAGGATGCCGCCGACACCGGTTGCCGCACCCTGATAGGGTTCGATGTAAGACGGGTGGTTGTGGCTCTCCATCTTGAAGACGACGCAATCGCCGTCATCGATATCGACCACGCCGGCATTTTCGCCGGGGCCCTGGATGACACGCGGACCCTTGGTCGGCAGCGTGCGCAGCCACTTTTTGGAGGATTTGTAGGAGCAATGCTCGTTCCACATGGCCGAGAATATGCCGAGTTCGGTGAAGGTCGGCTCGCGCCCGATCAGTTCCAGTATCCGCTGATATTCATCCGGCTTCAGGCCGTGGCTGGCGATGAGTTCGGGGGTGATCGGGCGGGTATTGGATATGGTCATGAGCTCTCGAAAGTCCCTGCCGTTGCGCGTTTGCGGTGTCTTTAGCTTATGTAAGGGCGGCGCGCGACAGGAAAATGCCCGCCGTCAACAAACAGCGGGCGGCAGGCCTTTTAATGCTGCAAGTGCCTAGAATTTGTACCCGAGTTGGACGCCCGCGCGGGTCATGCCCTCATTGGGGCCGTCGCAAAGATTTGCATTCGAGGAATGGGCAACCTGCGCCATGACATTCCAGTGGTTGTCGAAACGGTAGCCCGCGCCGATATACTCGTGGAACAACACGCGGCAGCCGAGCGCGGGGCCATCGTCGTTCTTGTCGAGTTCGCCAGTGTGAATGACGCCGCCGAAACCGGCCTCGGCAAAAAGCTTATCGGTAAAGTTGGCAGTCCAGGAAAAGCCGGTGAAGAACTGGGTCGCTTCACCCTCCGTTCCAATCGACGTACCGAGATGGATACGCGGGCGCGCAAGCGTCTGGGTCCAGGTCGTGGCGGAATCGGCACCAAACGGATCGAAAAAGACGGTAACTTCCGGAAAGATGCCGTCTTCCCGCTCGTGGCCGCCCTGGATCGACGTCGAGGCGCCAAAGCGCAGCTCATCGAATATCTGGTCCTGCGCATAGGCAGATGCCGAGACCTCGGTGATGTCAGCCAGCAGCGCCAACAAGACGATACCCATGGAACGCAATACGCAGTCGCGATCAAGTATCGCCATCCGCCGCTCTCCTCACTCCGCACAATCGCGCGCCACGAGGGAGTGTTAGCATGAGTCGAGGCGCGATCCAGTGTGCGGTCGACGTTTTGTCTTCGTGACTCCAATTTGCCGCAGCATCAGATTTCGCCGATATACGCCGAACCGCCGCCCTCAAGAAGGCTCCGCAAAATGATCAGGCCGTTTTTAAGCTCATCCTTGCTCTTCGATGAGGAGAAGCCGATGCGCACGCGGTGATAGACCCTGTCCGCACGGGCGACCTTGAACTCATCCTCGTCATCGACAAGCACGCCGTCGCGGAAGGCTGCGTTCTTGAAGGTACCGGACATCCAGGGGTCCGGAAGCCTCAGCCAGAGGAAGGGAACATGCGGATGCGATTCGAAATCGAAGCCATCCAGCGATTCACGAGCTAGCCGCTCGCGTGCGGCAAGTTCGGTGACGCTTGCCTTGCGCATGGCGTGCGCACTGCCGCTTTCCACGAGACGCGCGCAAGTCTCCGCCAGAATGAACGACAAGCCCCCCGTGATCATCTTATGCGTGACCTTGATCCGTTGGGCGAAATGCGGGGGGCAGGCGACCCATCCGCCGCGGACGCCGGCAGCGACCGATTTCGAAAGCCCGTTGACGAGGAAGGTACGATCCGGCGCAAGCGAGGTAAGCAATGGTGTTTCGTCGCCGGTCATGCCGCCGTAGAGGTCGTCTTCGATGAGCCAGACGCCATGCTTGCGGGCCGTTGCCACAATCGCCGCGCGGCGCTCGTACGGCATGGTCGCCAGCGTTGGATTGTGCGCCGTCGGCATCAGGAAGGCGAGTTTCGGATGCTGCTGGACACACAGGCGCTCGAAATCATCGGGAAGGACGCCGTTCTCATCTGAATCGACCGTGATCGTTCGCCGCCCCAGCAGGCGGGCGCTGCGGCTTACCTGCGTGTAGCTCAGGTTTTCAAAGACGATCTTGTCACCGGGCGAGGACACCGCGGAAATGATGGAGATGGCTGCCGCGTGCGCGCCGAGTGTCGGAACGATATTTTCCGTCTGAGGCGTCCAGCCATTTCGTGCCAGCCATTGCTGACCGGCCTGGAACCAGTTGCGCGGGAACTTGCGGGAGTAGGAGGAGATTTCGGAAATGTTCTGCTCGCCGATCTCCGCCAGGATCTGACCGATGATCCTGCCTTGGCCGAGATCAGGTGCTGCGGTGGTGTCGAACCGGATCTTGTCCGCCGGCGCGTCGAGGACACGTGTGCCGCCAAGCGAAATCGTCAACGGATCGGCCTGCTCGCTCGGCGGTGTCTGCGCCCGATCAAGCACATAGGTCCCGCGGCCGACTTCGCCGGCCACCAGTCCGCGCTCGTGAACAAGGGCATAGGCCCGACCAACGGTGCCAATCGTCACGCCGATATCATAGGCAAGGTTTCGCTGCGGCGGCAATTTGCTACCTGCGGCGAGGGTGCCCGCGGCAATGGCGGATTCGATGCTGTCGGCCAGACGCATATAGACCGGGCCGGAGCCGCGCGATAGATCAGGGAGCCAATTTGTCATGGTAACAATTCGATAGATTGTCACCATTCGACTGTCAAGGATATGAATCAATCATCAGCAACGGCGCGGATTTTAGACGGCGATGTCCATCTTACCGAAGATTGATCAGAGCATTGTAACGATTGTGCCTGTGAACAAGCAGGACAAATTGGAAGGCGTCATCCGGCAGCGGACGCTGTTGGCGAGAATCCTAGAGAGGCTGTCTTCCTGGAGCGAGAAACGCCAAGGGCGCAAGGTCTTGCGGGAGATGTCGGATTGGCAATTGAGCGATATCGGTCTTGAGCCCGCCGATGCAGCCAAGGAAGTCAGTAAGTCGTTCTTTTGGGATTGATCAACGGCAAGCCTTGCCGCCACCCGACCATCGGGTCACGTCGGCGGCAATGCGACCGGCGACCGGCTCGGACATCATCGGACCGAATGCCTGCAGCCGGGCAGGGTTGCCTTCGGCCTGGACAACGAGCAGCGGCCTGCCTTCCGGAGTGTTCTTGTGGACGACCAGGATGCGCGGCCGGCCGGAGAAGGAGGTCAGTTCCGGTGCCAGGCGATAGGCTGCGAAGGCAGCGTCGCCGGATTTGAACCAGCACGAATTGGCGCCGACGGCAACGCGCTCCATCGTCGACAGCGCATCGCGAGCAGGGCCCGAAGACGGGGCGTGGGACTGGCACGACGAAACCAGAAAGCCCATCGCACCGATAGTTGCGACGGCGGCGATATTCGTGGAAAGACGCATCAATCTGCTCCGGTGAACCTGTCGAATGCGTCTTACGCGGCGAAGGTTAAGCAGCGATTACGTCGAGCGCCGAAGCAAACAGGCCGCGTCCGTCGGAACCGCCATGGGCGGCCTCGATGAGGTTTTCCGGATGCGGCATCATGCCGAGCACGTTGCCCTTGGCATTCATCACGCCGGCAATATCATTCATGGAGCCGTTTGGGTTGGTGCCTTCTGCATAGCGGAAAACCACCTGACCGTTGCCTTCGATCGCCGCCAGCGTTTCGGCATCCGCGAAATAGTTGCCGTCGTGGTGAGCAACCGGAGAGCGGATGATCTGGCCCTTGGCATAGGCGCGGGTGAAGTCGGTATCGGCGTTGACGACTTCGAGCTTGATTTCGCGGCAGACGAACTTCAGCGAGGCGTTGCGCATCAGCGCGCCGGGCAGGAGGCCTGCTTCGACGAGGATCTGAAAGCCGTTGCAGACGCCAAGTACCTTTACGCCCTTCTGAGCCTTGTCGATGATCGCCTGCATGACGGGCATGCGTGCGGCAATCGCCCCGCAGCGCAGATAGTCGCCATAAGAAAAGCCGCCCGGTATGACGATCAGGTCGACGCTATCCGGAATCTCGGTCTCGGTCTGCCAGACGGTGACCGGCGCCTTGCCGGAAATCTTGGTGAGCGCGGCGATCATGTCGCGGTCGCGATTGAGGCCCGGGAGTTGAACGACGGCTGATTTCATGGGTGCGGTTCAAACCTTGCTTGTGCTTCTGCCAATTCTCGAAGTTCGAGACGATTTTCTATGCGTTCGAGCCGATCTTCATGCCGTGCAAGGACTCCATAGATGTTATGAATATCCTGCTGCATCGAAATCATCGTACCGCGCATGCTATGCATTTCGCTCCGGATTTCTCCGAGAGAAACATCGATCTTGTCGATACGCTGGTGCATCTTTCTCAACAACTCATACGTGAGCTCTTGATTCACTTCAGCCATCTCAAAATCTCCGCAACCTTTAGTCGAGAGAAATAGTATAGTTCTCGATTACCGTGTTGGCGAGGAGTTTCTCGCACATCGCCTTGAGGTCGGCCTCAGCCTTGGCCTTGTCTGCGCCTTCGAGCTCCAGGTCGAACACCTTGCCTTGACGGACATGGCCGATGCCGGCGAAGCCGAGGCCGGTAAGGGCGCCTTCGATTGCCTTGCCCTGCGGATCGAGAACGCCGTTTTTCAGCGTGACGGTTACACGAGCCTTAATCACTTCTTCTTCCCTGTCTTTGACCAGAACGTCTTACTTGACCAAAACGGGGCCAGTGCCGCGCACAGGCTCGTTTTCGTTGATGATGCCGAGGCGGCGCGCGACTTCGGAATAGGCTTCGAGAAGCCCGCCCATATCGCGGCGGAAACGGTCCTTGTCCATTTTCTCACGGGTTTCGATATCCCAGAGGCGGCAGGAGTCGGGCGAAATCTCGTCGGCGAGGATGATGCGCATCATGTCGCCTTCAAAGAGGCGGCCGCATTCGATCTTGAAATCGACAAGCTGGATACCGACGCCGAGGAAGAGGCCGGTCATGAAGTCGTTGACGCGGATCGCAAGCGCCATGATGTCGTCGAGCTCGGCCGGGTTCGCCCAGCCGAAGGCCGTGATGTGCTCTTCGGAAACCATCGGATCGTCCAGCGCATCCGACTTGTAGTAGAATTCGATGATCGAGCGCGGCAGCACGACGCCTTCTTCGATGCCGAGCCGCTTGGCAAGCGAACCGGCGGCGACATTGCGCACGACGATCTCGAGCGGGATCATTTCCACTTCGCGGATCAACTGCTCGCGCATGTTGAGCCGCCGGATGAAGTGGGTCGGAATGCCAATCTTGTTCAGATGGCTGAAGATGTACTCCGAAATCCGGTTGTTCAGAACGCCCTTGCCATCGATGACTTCGTGCTTCTTCTTGTTGAAGGCCGTGGCGTCGTCCTTGAAGAACTGGATCAACGTGCCGGGTTCCGGTCCCTCATATAAAATCTTGGCCTTGCCCTCGTAGATACGGCGGCGACGGTTCATTTTAATTGTTCTCTATCGTTGGCGCTCTTGGGATGGCGCAAGTGGATCGATCTCGTGGCGTCCCCATAAAGGAAAAGGGAGAGTTTCACAATGTGCCTGTCATTCCTTCCCCGGATTCCTGATATTTAGGAACGCCGCTCAAGAGAATCGAAGATTTTCTAAGACAAGTTTACAGTTTTTCGTGAACCTGTGGAATCAAAGCCGTTCTCTCCGCTTATGCGGATTTATTTGCGCGGCTGCCATTGAGCGGCTGGCGGGCGGCGCCTTTGGGGCGGCGAGAGGCGGTTTCGCCCTGCCGCCAGTGTTCGTCGCGTACAAAAGCCGGAACCTGCGAGGCCGGCATCGGCCGGGCCAATGCATAGCCCTGCAGCGTGTCGCAGCCGAGATCGCGAAGGATGCGGACATGATCCGTCGTTTCGACGCCCTCGGCAGTAACACCGATGTTCAGCGAACGGCCGATGTCGATGATCGAGCGGACAAGTTTTCTCTGCTCGGCCGATTGCGGCAGCATGCGGATCAGTTCCCGATCGATCTTAAGTCTGCGCGGGCTGAGCTTGAGCAGGCTGACGATCGAGGCGCGACCTGTCCCAAAGTCATCGATCTCGATATCTATACCAAGCTTGCGGAATTGCCGCAGATTGGCGAGGACCGCGTCATCGCAGTCGTCGAGCGATATGGATTCCAGCAGCTCAAAGGAGACGACGCCCGGTTCGATTTTCTGAGCCCGCAGCTTCTTGGCAAGGCCCGGATCGGCCAGCCGCCGTGAGGAGACGTTGACCGAGATTTTCGGCGTGACGAAACCCTCCTCGGCCCAGCCGGCCCGATCGGCGAGCGCCTTTTCAAGGATAAGCGCATCGATCGTCGAAACCGCATCGAGATCTTCGGCTATCGTCAAGAAGTGGTCCGGTGCGAGCAGTCCGTGCTCCGGATGCCGCCACCTGGCGAGCGTCTCGACTCCGGCGACGTCCAGGGTGCGGGCATCGAACTGCAATTGATAGTAGGGAATGAATTCGTCGCGCTCGAGTCCCAGCAGTATCTCATCCGATAGCCGTTTGACGGCGATGATGTTGCGGCGGGCGTCCTTTGAAAAGAACTCATGCCGATTGCGGCCCGAGGCTTTGGCCCGGTAAAGCGCAATGTCAGCATTGAGCAGCAGTTGCCTTGGGTCGAGCTCCGGGCCGCCGTCGGCGGCAATACCGATGCTGGCGCCGAAACGGCAGTCGTGCCCCTCGTAGCGAACCGGCTTGTTGAGCTCGCGAATGATGCGGACAGCGATGTTGGAAAGCTTCTTGGACGCACTGTCGATCGTACAGAGCACGACGAACTCGTCCCCGCCAATGCGGGCAACGAAATCGGTGGAGCGTACGCACCCCTTCAGCAACTTGGCTGCGTGTTTCAACATCGCATCGCCTGCACGATGACCGAGCGTGTCGTTGATCTGCTTGAAGCGATCGAGATCGATATGCAGGACCGCGAGCGTCAGGCCGTTCTCGCGGCACGTGGCGGCGCGTTCATCGAGCATGCGGTCGAGATAACGCCGGTTTGGCAGACCGGTGAGATAATCATGAAGGGCCAGGTGTTCGATGCTTGCCCTGGCGGCTTCGAGCTCCTGATTGCGGGCTTCCGCCAGCTCCTTGGCCTTCTGCAGATCGTTGCGAAGATTGACTTCTTCAGTGACATCCCAGCTGGCGCCGACCAACTTTCGCTTGCCTTCCGCATCAAGGAAGAAGGCCGATCGGGAGCGAATGACCCGTTCGGCGCCGTCGCCTCGGATGATGCGAAACTCCTGCAGCAGACCGCGATCCTTTTCCAGGCTTTCGCTGAGGCTGTTCAGCGTGCACTCTCGATCGTCGGGATGCAGCGCCTGCTCCCATTCTTCGGCGCGCTTTATGCGTGGCGTCCCTTCGACCCCGTACATCGTCAGGAGGCGATCATCCCATTCCACCATTCCGGCCTCGAGATCGGCTTCGAATACGCCGATCCGCGTGATTTCGAGTGCAAGATCGAGCCTGCGCGAAAGCTGTTCGAGCATTTCCTCCGATCGCTTGCGGGCAGTGATGTCCGTGTCCGTGCCGACGATGCGGGCAGGGGCGCCGCTTTCGTCCCATTCCACGCAGGCGCCGCGGCATTCGATCCAAACCCAGTGGCCCTGCCTGTGGCGTTCGCGGTATTCGAAGACGTGATAGTCCGGGTCGCCGGCGATCTGCTTCGGGATGGCCTCAATGACGTAATCGCGGTCATCGGGATGAAGAAGCGTCAGCCATTCCTCGTATTTCCCCTGGTAATCTTCGTCCACGGGCATGCCGCGGATTTCTTTCCAGGTGTCGGAATAGTATTTGGTTCCGGCGCGATCGTTGTGATCCCAGACGCCAAGCCCGGAGCCGACGAGGGCGTAATTCCAGCGGCTCTCCCTATCGGCCAGATCGGATGGATCCCGCGCCTGCATCCGCTTTGCCGAAGCCTTGGGCTTGCCGTCAATCTTGCTCGCGCTTTTCTTTTCTTGCTGCTTCAAACGGCGTCTCGCTGAATTTCGCGTTCTGGTAGTCTGAAGTCATTCAATAAAATAATTCTTAAGCGGATCCCGAAATGCTGTTCAATCTTGGGATGTCCACAGGTTACGGTTTCAGCCGGCTCAAAAATTGCGCGAAGACCATCGTCCCCTCCGGCCATGGGCCATGGCCGGACTCGGCGTTGATATGGCCGGACTCGCCGGCATCAATCAAAAACGAGCCCCAGCTTGCGGCAATGTCGTCCGCGTGTTCGTAGCTGCCGAAGGGATCGTTGCGGCTCGCCACCATGATCGCAGGGAATGGCAGCGGATCGCGCGGGTAGGGGCCGAACGTCATCAAATGCTTCGGGCGGATATTCGGGTTGGTGACCTCGGGCGGCGCCACGAGGAAGGCGCCTGCCACCTTGTTCCTGAACTGCGGAATTGCATGGATCGCCGAGGGGATGCCGAGTGAATGAGCGACAAGAACCACGGGGCGCGTGGAGGCATTCACCTCCTCGGCGATGCGCGCCACCCAATCGTCGCGTACCGGCTTCGACCATTCCGCCTGCTCGACGCGCCGCGCCGTGCTGAGCTTCGCTTGCCAGCGGCTTTGCCAGTGTTCCGGACCGGAATTCGTATAGCCCGGGATGATGAGAATATCTACGTCAGACGCTTTCATGATGCCGCCGATGTGAGAAAGCTTGGCCCTTCTGTCAAGGGAAAGGCGACAACAGCCACTAAATTAGTTATCATCGCGCCATTGCCGGTTGCGGTTTCTCGTGTCGGCTGAGTTATGGCCGATACTTTTCCGCCGCCGGTTGATCGGCTCACGGAGGAGAAAGCCATGACGGCATTTCATGTAATGACAGGAGCCGGCGAGCGCTACGCACGCCTTGCCATCAACAAAATCAGTATCTCGGACGTGTTCGACGCGCTGCGGCGCGGCATCGATGATTTTCGCGAGAAGCCTTCCCATTACGTGTTCCTGTGCCTCATGTACCCGATCGCCGGCATTTTCCTTGCGCTGGCGACATCGGACGCCAACCTCCTGCCGATAATCTTCCCGTTGATGTCCGGTTTCGCACTGGTCGGCCCGATTGCCGCAATCGGGCTCTACGAAATCAGCCGCCGCCGCGAGGCTGGGCTCGATACTTCATGGAAACATGCGCTCGAAGTCAGGCACTCGCCGGCCTTGCCGTCCATCATCGTCGGCGGGTTGCTGTTGTTCGGCTTTTTCATCGTCTGGCTGGTGGCAGCGCAGACACTTTACACGAGCTTGTTCGGAGATGTCTTCCCGCGATCGATCGGCGTGTTCCTCTCGCAGATTTTCAGCACGCCTCAGGGAATGCAGCTGATTGTCTGGGGCAATCTTCTGGGCTTGGTCTTCGCCATTGTCGTTCTGGCGACCACAGTCGTCACGTTCCCCCTACTGCTTGATCGCGACGTAGGATTGGTCGCTGCGATGGCGGCTTCCATCCGTGCGACGGTCCGCAATCCGGTGCCGGTTTTCCTATGGGGCCTGATTGTCGCGGCGGCGCTCGTCATCGGCACGATCCCGTTGTTTGTGGGCCTGGCGCTGGTGATGCCTATCCTCGGGCACGCGACATGGCATCTCTACAGAAAGCTGGTCGCGCCGGCCTGACAGGAAATGCAGTCTGCACGTTAGCCTGATGGAACCTGAAAACCTCCTTCCAAGTTACTTAACAGTGCTTTGAGGGAGGTTTTTCATGGGAACGCCGCAGCACGTCTTTGCGCGCTTCGCCACCAAGGTATCGGAATGGGCGGGCAAGCCGGTGATCTTTGTCCTGGCGCTCGTGGCAGTTGTTATTTGGGCTGTCCTCGGCCCGGTCTTCGACTATTCGGAAACATGGCAGCTGGTCATCAATACCGGCACCACGATCGTCACCTTCCTGATGGTATTCGTGCTGCAGAACGCGCAGACGCGCGACACGCGGGCGATCCAGGCGAAGCTCAACGAGATCATCCTGACAAGCCAGGCCGAGAACCGCTTCATCGGTATCGAGCATCTCGATGAAGAGGACCTGGAGCATCTGGATCGACTCGTCGCGAAAGCTGCGAAGGGACAGGCTCAGGCGGCGGTGAGCCGCGTGCGGCAACAAGACGAAGGAAACGGCAAGAGATCGCAGAACGGCAAGCGTCCTGGCTTATCGAGATCGCGAAAGCAGAAGTGAAAACGGCGCCATCGGCGCCGTTTTATGCATGGCGTCAGGATTAACCGAAAACGCGTTTGAAGATCGTGTCGACGTGCTTGGTGTGGTAGCCGAGGTCGAACTTCTCGCGGATATCCTCTTCGGATAGTGCCGCGCGGACTTCCTGGTCAGCGAGCAGCTCTTCAAGAAAGTCCCTGCCCTGTTCCCAGACCTTCATGGCATTCCGCTGCACGAGGCGGTAGGCATCTTCGCGGGAAACCCCGGCCTGCGTCAGCGCCAGCAGCACGCGCTGGGAATGCACGAGACCGCGAAACTTGTTGAGGTTCTTCTCCATGTTCTCGGGATAGATGACGAGCTTTTCGATCACTCCGGCGAGGCGGTTCAAGGCAAAATCCAGCGTAACCGTCGTATCCGGTCCGATGGCGCGTTCGACGCTCGAATGGCTGATGTCCCGCTCATGCCACAGTGGCACGTTTTCCAGCGCCGGAACGACCGACATGCGCACCAGACGGGCAAGGCCGGTCAGGTTTTCGGTAAGCACAGGATTGCGCTTGTGCGGCATGGCCGACGAGCCCTTCTGGCCGGGCGAGAAGAATTCCTCGGCCTCCAGAACCTCTGTGCGCTGCATGTGACGGATTTCGATCGCCACGTTTTCGATCGAGGAGGCGATGACGCCGAGCGTGGCGAAGAACATCGCATGGCGGTCGCGCGGAATGACCTGGGTTGAAACCGGCTCCGGCGTCAGGCCGAGCTTTGCGCAGACATGCTCCTCGACGCGCGGGTCGATGTTGGCGAAGGTACCGACAGCACCGGAGATCGCACCGGTGGCGATTTCGGCGCGCGCGGCGACGAGGCGAGCGCGGTTGCGGTCCATCTCGGCGTAGAAGCGGGCGAGGGTGAGCCCCATGGTGGTCGGCTCGGCGTGGATGCCATGGCTGCGGCCAATACGAATGGTGTCCTTGTGCTCGAAGGCGCGCGCCTTGAGGGCGGCGAGCACGCGGTCCATGTCGGCGAGCAGGATGTCGGCGGCGCGCACTAGCTGGATGTTGAGCGTCGTGTCGAGCACGTCGGACGATGTCATGCCCTGATGCACGAAGCGGCTGTCCGGCCCAACGAATTCGGCGAGATGGGTCAGAAACGCGATGACGTCATGCTTCGTGACGGCTTCGATCTCGTCGATGCGGGCCACGTCGAAGTTTGCGGCATTGCCTTTTTCCCAGATGGTCTTTGCCGCCGACTTCGGAATGACGCCGAGTTCGGCAAGAGCGTCGCAGGCATGCGCTTCGATTTCGAACCAGATGCGGAACTTGGTTTCGGGCGACCAGATGGCGACCATCTCTGGGCGGGAGTAACGCGGGATCATGGCTCACTGCTTTCGTTGAGAGAAAATTTTCTGGCGCCCCTGTACCAAAGACGGGCGGCAATCTCAACGCATGCGTCGTGCCAGCGCATAGCTGGTCGCAAGCAGGCAGACGAGGCCGAGGGGCAGGAAGAGCCGCATGCCAAGCACCAGGAACTGATAGACCGAGCTCGCGCCCGTGACCATGAACTGGAACATCCATGTGAGGCTACCAAAGGGCGCGTGCCAGCGTGAGTAGAAGTAGCGGTAGTCCATGGAAAAGAGAAATGCCGTCATCAGCATCGTGCCCGCCGTCAGGCAGACGAAGAAGGCGGCAAACCGCGTTTCGATGCGGCGCCGATGGGCAAAGAAGCGGGCGAGCGGCAGCATGAACGGCCAGGATAAAAGTCCCCCGGCAAAATAAAGAACCGCCAATTCGATCGCGTGGTGCGTCTCCAGGCGGTTGCGCAGAAAAAGGGCCGTCACCGCCGACGCCATCATCATGAGGCCCCAGAGTGCTGCGCCGCCGAGCAGATCGGGATAAGGCGGTATGGCAGCGCGTATCCGGCCCATCGTCAGCAATGAACCCGACTTTTGGCCGCAGCTCTCGATCGCATGCCACACAGACCTGCCGGACGGGCGACCGATCGGCGTAGTGTCATGAACGGCCGGCCTCCGCAGCGCTGCGCAGCTCGCTGATGGTGGACCGGTAAGCTTCGATGGAGCCGCCTTTGAAGATCGCCGAGCCGGCGACGAGCACGTTGGCGCCCGCCTTGGCGATCATCGGCGCGGTTTCGACCGCAACGCCGCCATCCACTTCGAGTTCGATCGGCCTGTCACCGATCAGGGACTTGGCGGCGGCAATCTTCTGGGTCATTGCCGGAATGAACTTCTGGCCGCCGAAGCCGGGATTCACAGACATGATGAGGACGAGGTCGACATCGTCGAGGACGTTCTCGATTGCCGAAAGCGGCGTTGCCGGATTGATCGTCACGCCGGCCAGCTTGCCCAGGTTGCGGATCGTCTGCAGCGAGCGATGCAGATGCGGACCTGCTTCGGCATGAACGGTGATGCGGTCGCAGCCCGCCTTGGCAAAGGCTTCCAGATAAGGGTCGGCCGGAGAAATCATCAGATGGCAGTCGAAGGTCGCCTCCGTGTAGGAGCGCAGCGACTTGATGACGTCAGCGCCGAAGGAAATGTTCGGGACGAAATGGCCATCCATGACATCGAGGTGGACCCAGTCCGCGCCCGCCGCGACGACGTCGCGCACTTCCTGGCCGAGCTTTGCAAAGTCCGCGGCAAGAATGGAGGGGGCGATCCGGATCGGCAGGGTCATGAAACTCTCTTTCTCGTCAGGCAACTCGCGGCCATTTAGCAGGGCGCGGCCAATCGGGCAACAGCATGGCAGTGTTCAGTAAACTCCGCGTAAGCGGCTTATTCTAGTCTTGAAGGGCTGGAACGCGAAATGCACCATCACGCCACTCCAGCAGCCTGTAAGGGTTGTCGGAAAGCTCGTGGCCGGCGGTGAACGACAGATCGCCGAGCGGCGTCTGGAAGGTCGTGCCGATAAGCTTCTCGGCGATTGGCTTTCCTTCAGCCACGGCCGCTGTTGCCGCCTGCTGCGCGATCGCTGCGGCGGCAGCCGCGGGAAGGACGTAGCCTTCAGGCTCGATGCCCTGCGCCCGCAATGCCCTTACCGCGGTTTCTGCCGCCGGAGCGTCGGCATATTCCGGTATTGTAACGGCCCGCACTCCATCCCTCATGGCTATGGGCTGGTTTGCGGCGCGCATCGCATCCCCGCTCAGAATGTCGAGCGGAATTTTTTCCGCTGTGGCATCGCGGGCGATTACTGCGACGTCGGCGCGATCGCCGCCGATGAAAACCTTGGTCGCTCCGGCTCTCTTCAGGCGGCGGACGAGGGCGATCTGCTGCTCCTGACCCGGACGGTAGGTGTCGGTGAAGACCGGCTTCAGCCCCTTTTCCTCGAGCGCATTTCTGACGGCCTCGGTCAACTCGCGGCCATGGATGGTGCCGTCCTCGATGAGTGCGATCGGGTCCGCCGCCCAGTCGCGGAGGATCACTTCGATAATGCGTGCAGCCTCGGCGCCATCGGGCGGTGCCAGGCGAAACAGCGGCCAGCCGTTCTTCAATGCATCCTCCATCAGGATGCGGGCGCGCACCGAGACGGTGATTGCTGGGATATTGGCTTCCTTCAGTTTCGGCAGCGCCCCTTCGAGCGTCTCGCTACAGAGAAAGCCGATCGCGACCTGCACCTTGGCATTCACCAGCGCATCGGCAATCGCGCCGCCGCTGTTTTCCTCGCAAGGTTCGTTGATTGTGATAACTGTATTGCCGTCCTTGGTGATCTGATAGTTTGCCCCGGCAAAGACCTGCGCACCGAGCTGTTGAAGGCTCCCGCTCTGGGGAGCGACGACGCCGATCGTGACACCTGCGGCATGGCTTTCCGCCGCTGCAAGAAACAGCATCGAAAAAGCAGCTATGCCACGCAGAATGTTCATGAAAATCGACGGCTCCCTTTCGTGCTTCATGTTCTTTTATCTGCCCGGAGGTAATCGTCAAAGAAAAACAGGCGAATACGCCGTATTTCGTCGGCTTCGTTGTAGAAAAGATAACGGATGACCTCCATATTAGCGGCACAAGAACGAGCGGCGGGGGCCGCAGGAGACCATATTTGCTAAGCAGGCAGCCGATCGATCCGCAGCTTTATCGCGATGCCATGAGTCGCTTTGGTGGTCATGTGCAACTTGCGACGACGGCGCTCGGCGAGGCGCGGCGTGGGGTTACGATCACCGCGGCCTGCTCGGTCTCCGATAGCCCGGCCTGCGTGCTTGCCTGCCTCAACAACAGCAACCCGAAGAACGAGATCTTTTTCCGGAGCGGCATTTTCGCGCTGAACACGCTTGGCGCGCATCATCAGGCGCTCGCGGACGCGTTCTCAGGACGCACGCCGATGGACGACGAGGAGCGGTTTGCGACCGGCAAATTCGGCAAGCTCGTCACCGGCGCCCCCGTGCTCTGGGATGCGCTTGCCTCGTTCGATTGCAGGGTCATGGAGATCAAGGAGATGTCGACCCACCACATCATTTTCGGTGAGGTCGTGGGCGTGCATTTCAACGAAACAAAACCGGCGCTGCTCTATATGAACCGGGACTATCACACGCTATAACTCCCCTGAATCGGAGGAGAAATGCCTGATCATTCGCTGCCGCCTGCGTCCATCGACGAGACGATTGCCATGCTGGCTACGCAGGACTATCTGGCAGGCAGGTCGCTCGCGACGGTTCTTTTTCTTGCCTTGAAGATGAAGCGGCCGCTGTTTCTCGAAGGAGAGGCTGGCGTCGGCAAGACCGAGATCGCAAAGGTCCTGTCGAAGGCGCTCGATCGTCCGCTCATCCGGCTGCAGTGCTACGAAGGCCTTGATATCGCATCCGCCGTCTACGAGTGGAACTATCCGGCCCAGATGCTGGAGATCAGGCTTGCCGAAGCCTCGGGCCTGACCGACCGCGGCCGTATCGAGTCCGATATCTTTTCCGAGCGCTATCTCATCCGCCGCCCCGTGTTGCAGGCGCTTTCCTCGGCCGACGGCCGTGCTCCTGTCTTCCTGATCGACGAGCTCGATCGCACCGACGAGGCGTTCGAGGCCTTTCTGCTGGAGGTGCTTTCGGATTTCCAGGTGACGATACCCGAACTCGGCACAGTCAAGGCGGCCGAGCCGCCGATCGTCATCATCACGACGAACCGGACACGCGAAGTGCACGACGCGCTCAAGCGCCGCTGCCTCTACCATTGGGTCGATTATCCGCAAGCCGCGCAGGAACTGGAAATCATCCGCCGGAAGGTCCCTGGCTGCAATGAGGCTCTCTCGCAGCAGATCGTGGCCTACGTGCAGAAACTACGCACGCTCGACCTTTTCAAGAATCCCGGCGTCGCCGAGACGATCGACTGGGCGACCGCGCTGACCGAGCTCGACCGTCTGGCGCTCGATCCGGATACGATCTCCGATACGATCGGTACGCTGCTCAAATACCAGGACGACATTGCTCGTATCCAAGGCAGCGAAGGGGCTCGCGTCCTTAACGACGTCAAGGACGAGCTCAGGGCGACGGGTTAGAGATGGAAACGCAGCCAGCGCATGATGGTATCGTGGTTCCGCCGGTGCCGCCGGGCGAGGGGCGGTTTGCCGATAATATCGTCTTCTTTGCGCGAACGCTCCGTAAGGCCGGCCTCAAGATCGGTCCGGCTTCCATTGCCGATGCAATCGAGGCCGTCGAGGCGATCGGCATGGGATCGCGCGAGGAATTCCATGCGGCACTCTTTTCCGTTTTCGTCAAACGGCATGAGGACAAGCCCGTTTTCGACGAAGCTTTCCGGCTTTTCTGGCGTTCCCGCGATCTGGTGGAGAAGATGATCGCGATGATGTCGCCGCGCGCGCCGGACAACCGCGAAAAGGAAAAGGCGAAAGCGGGCGAAACGCGCGTCAGCGATGCGCTTCTGGGCGATCAGCGCTGCAACAAGCCTCCGCGTGAGGAACCGGACATCGAAATCGATGCGCGTTTCACGACTTCCGGCAACGAGGTGTTTCGCCGAATGGACTTCGCGCAGATGTCGGCGTCGGAAATTGCGCTGGCGAAGAAAGAGCTGAGCCGGCTGCAATTGCCGCTCGACGCCGTCCGGACACGGCGGTTCAGGCCATCGCACGTTCACCGGTTGGTCGATCCTCGCGCCACGATGCGCTCGGCGCTGCGCACGGGCGGCTCGCTGATCCTGCCGCGCTATCGCGAACAGAAGGAAATCCGGCCGCCATTGGTGGTTCTTGCGGATATTTCCGGCTCGATGAGCCAGTACACCCGCATCTTTCTGCATTTTCTCCACGCGCTGACCGAGCGTCGCCGCCGCGTCCACACGTTCCTCTTCGGAACGCGGCTCACCAATGTTACCCGGCAGATGCGTCATAAGGATCCGGACGAAGCGTTGGACGAATGCGCTGCCGCCGTGAAGGACTGGTCAGGCGGCACGCGCATCGGCGAAACGTTGAAGGATTTCAACCGGCTGTGGGGGCGACGGGTGCTCGGGCAGGGTGCACTCGTGCTGTTGATCACCGACGGGCTGGAGCGTGAAGGCATTGAACTGCTCTCGGCGGAGATCGACCGGCTGCACCGATCCTGCCGGCGGCTAATCTGGCTTAATCCGCTTTTGCGTTTCGAGGGGTTCGAACCTCGGGCGCGCGGCGTGCGCGCGATGCTGCCGCATGTTGACGAATTCCGCCCGGTTCACAATCTATCATCTTTGAGCGATCTTGCTGCGGCGCTTGGTACGGGCAATTCGTCAACGTATGATCCACGGCGCTATCTCGACAGAATGAGAGGCTTGGCATGAGCGAGACGTCTTACGGTCTCGATCCGCTGATGAAGGCGGAGGAGTGGAAAAAGAGCGGCCGCGATGTGGCTGTCGCGACTGTGATCGAAACCTGGGGCTCGGCGCCGCGTCCGGTCGGAAGCCATCTGGTGATCGATGGCGAGGGCAATTTCGAGGGTTCGGTTTCCGGCGGCTGCGTCGAAGGCGCGGTCATTGCCGAGGCGATGGATGTGATCGGCGACGGCAAGGCTAAGATGCTGGAGTTCGGCGTCGCCGACGAGACCGCCTGGCGCGTCGGGCTATCCTGCGGCGGCCGCATCCGCGTCTTTGTCGAAAGGCTCGGCTGATGGACGCTGCCAATCTGGAACGGTTGAATGCCGCCCGACGGGCGCGCAAGGCCGTCATGCTGGTGACGGACATGGAGCGTGGAACGGATCGCGTGATCGTCGAAGGCGGGCCGGTCGATTCTGCGCTGAGCGACGCGGTCGCGGCGACGTTCCGCTCCGGCAAATCGGGGACCTACGAGATCGATGGGGCGAGATACTTTCTGAACGTGCATCTGCCGCCGCCGCATATCGTCATCATAGGCGCGGTGCATATCAGCCAGATTCTCGCGCAGATGGCGGCTCTTGCAGGTTTCGATGTCCGCATCATCGATCCGCGGACGGCCTTCGCCACCCCGGAGCGTTTCGCCAGCATAGACTTGGTGGCCGACTGGCCGGTCGATGTCTTGAAGGATCGTCCGCTCGACGCCTACACTGCCGTCGTCGCGGTTACGCACGACCCGAAGATCGACGACTTTCCGATTGCCGAGGCGCTCAGAACCGGCTGCTTTTATGTCGGCGCGCTCGGCAGCCGCAAAACCCACGGCTCGCGTATCGAGCGACTCCGGATGGAAGGTTTTTCCGACGGCGAGCTGGCGAGGATCAACGGCCCGATCGGGCTTAATATCGGCGCATCCAGTCCGGCAGAAATAGCCGTCGCGATTCTGGGGCAGATCATTCAGGCGTTGCGCTCTCGCGACGTAACGTCGCCGAAAGGTGACTAGGCATGATCTTTGGTGAGTTCAGTATCGAAAGTGCCGAGGGGCTTGTCCTCGCCCATTCCATCAAGGTGGCCGGCGGCGCCTTGCGGAAAGGCCATGTGGTTGAAGCTGCGGACATCGAGCAGCTGAAGAGTTCTGGCATCGAAAAGATTGTTGCCGCCCACCTGGAGGATGGCGATCTCGACGAGGACGAAGCCGCGACCCGTCTCGGGCAGGCAATTGCACCCGATCACCTCCGCTTTTCGGAGGCGGCGACCGGCCGCGTCAACATCCATGCGGCCGTTGACGGCCTGTTCGTGGCGAACCGTGAGGCTGTCGATCGGCTGAACCGCATCGATCCGGCGATCACGCTCGCCTGTCTAGCCGACCATACGCGCATCAGCGCAGGCGATATGGTGGCGACCTTCAAGATCATCCCACTGGCGGTCCCGGGCGCCAAGGTCGATGCCGCCTGTGCGGAACTTCACGCGAGTTCGCCCTTCGAGGTCAAGCCGTTTGCCGAATACGCGGTTTCCCTCATCGCGACCGAATTGTCCTCGCTGAAGGTCTCCGTGATGGACAAGACGGCGCGGATATTGGAGCGGCGCCTGGAGGGGTCCGGCAACCGGCTCCTGCGGGAACGACGGGTGCCGCACGAGACGAAGGCGCTCGCCGCATCGATCAAGGACGTTATGGCGATTTCCGAGCAGGCGCCGAAGCTGGTGATCGTCTTCGGAGCGTCTGCTGTCATCGACGAGGCGGATGTCATTCCACAGGCGATACGCGAGGCGGGCGGCAATATTCTCAGCGTCGGCATGCCGGTCGATCCGGGGAACCTGATGGTTCTCGGCCGCATCGGGGCAACGTATGTGGTCGGCGCTCCGGGCTGTGCCCGCAGTCCGAAGGAAAACGGTTTCGACTGGGTGCTTGATCGCATTCTGGCGGGCGAGCGGCCGGGTGCGCGCGAAGTGACCGGCATGGGCGTTGGAGGCCTGCTGATGGAGATACAATCACGGCCGCAGCCGCGCGACGTGCATGCCGGAGCGCTGTCTCTTATACACATCTCCGAGCCCACGAGACGCGTAGTAATCTGGGGGGGGGGTTTTTTTTTTGGAGAGGGGGGGGGGGGGGGGGGGGGGGGGGGGGGGGGGGGGGGGGGGGGG
>NZ_JBNDHT010000004.1:0-106805 GCF_056755115.1 Rhizobium sp. SVR5-2C
CATGAGCGGCGCAGTCATCCACGGCAACACCGTCTATCTCGCCGGTCAGGTCGGCGAAGGCGAGAGCGTTGCCGAACAGTGCAAGTCGGCGCTCGCCGAGGTCGACCGTCTACTCGCTGCTGCAGGTTCCAACAAGTCGAAGATCCTGCAGACGCTGATCTACCTCTCGGACATGTCCTACTTCGCCGAAATGAACGCTGCCTGGGAAGCCTGGGTCGACCCGAAGAACACGCCGGCCCGCGCGACGAGCGAAGCCAAGCTTGCAGCTCCGAAGTACAAGGTCGAGTTCACCGTAACTGCTGCGATCGACTAAGCTTCACAGCATATGCCAACACCAAAGCCGGTGAGTTCGCTCACCGGCTTTTTGTTTGGGCAATCTCCGACAGCGTGCGCGTCGGCGTGATGGCTTCCGGATCGAGCTTGACCTCGATGATCGCCGGTTTGCCGCTGGCGCGAGCACGCTCGAAGGCTGGCGCGAAATCCTCCGTCGTCTCCACCGTCTCGCCGTGGCCGCCATAAGCGCGGGCAAGGGCTGCGAAATCCGGATTGGTCAGATCGGTGCCGCTCACACGGCCCGGATACTCGCGCTCCTGATGCATGCGGATGGTGCCGTAGATGCCGTTGTTGATGACGATGGCGATGATCGGCAGCTTGTACCGGACGGCGGTCGCGAATTCCTGACCATGCATCAGAAAGCAGCCGTCGCCCGCAAAGCAGATGACCTCGCGCTCGGGAAAGCGCTGCTTGGCGGCAACGGCAGCCGGCAATCCGTAGCCCATCGAGCCTGATGTCGGCGCGGCTTGCGTATTGAACTGCCGGAAGCGATGGAAGCGGTGCAGCCAGGTGGCGTAGTTTCCTGCGCCGTTGGTGAAGATCGCATCCGCTTTCGTGTTGCCCTCGATCCATTCCATGATCGGCCCCATGTGCACGGTACCCGGGCCGGTTTGCGGCGGCTTCGACCAGGAAAGATAGGCCTCGTGCATGCGTTCCGTCCGCTCCGACCAGCGCGGCTCGGCGGGCGCTTCGAGATCGGCAAGTGCGGCGACGAAGTCTTGCGGCGAGGCTGAGATCGCAAGGTCCGGGCGATAGACGCGGCCGAGTTCGGAGGGATCGGGATGGATGTGGACCAGCGATTGTGCCGGGTAGGGGATGTCGATCAGCGTATAGCCCGATGATGGCATTTCCGACATGCGGCCACCGAGCAAAACCAGCAGGTCGCTTTCCTTGATCTCTTTGGCAAGCGCCGGATTGATGCCGATGCCGACGTCACCGGCATAGCCCGGATGCAGGTGATCGAAGAGCATCTGGCGGCGGAAGGAGCAGCCGACCGGCAGCTTGAACCGCGCGGCGAAGTCCTGAAAGTCGGCCACCGCATCCGCATCCCAGCGTGTTCCGCCGAGAATGACCATCGGACGCTCGGCCCGAAGCAGCCGCATGTAGAAATCGTCGACCTGGCGGCGGCCGGGATGAGCTGCGACACGCGCATAAGGCCTGGCACGCGGCGCCTCCACCTCATCACGCAGCATATCTTCAGGGAGCGTCAGAACCACGGGGCCCGGGCGGCCGGAGGTGGCCATGGCAAAGGCACGGGTGACGAATTCCGGGATGCGTGCGGCGTCATCGATCTCGCCGACCCATTTGGCATATTCGGTGAGCGCGCGGCGAAATTCGACCTCCTGGAAAGCCTCGCGTTCGCGGGCATCGCGTTGGACCTGGCCGATGAAGAGGATCATCGGAACCGAGTCCTGCCGCGCGATATGCAGGCCCGCCGTGGCGTTGGCGGCGCCGGGGCCGCGGGTGACCATGCAGATGCCGGGTTCGCCGGTCAGTCTGCCCCAGCAATCGGCCATCATGGCGGCCCCACCTTCCTGGCGGCAGACGATCACTTCGATTTCGCTGTCGTAAAGGGCATCCAGCACGGCGAGGAAGCTTTCGCCGGGGACACAGGAAAGCCGTGACACGCCGTTCGCCTTTAGCGCTTCGACAATCAACTCGCCGCCGGTCTTCTTCATGATGCGGGTTTCCTCTCCCTCTGTGCGCGCTCCAATTCCTCGAGCTCCGCCAGAACTTCTTCCTGATGCTCGCCGAGCCGGGGGCTCGGCCTTTCGTAACGCAAGGGCGTTTCGGAAAGCACGATAGGCGTCCTAACGCCAGGGATCACAGTTCCGGCCGCGTCTGGGAGATCCACACGTAGTTCGCGCGCCTTGATTTGCGGATCGGCGAACATTTCCTCGATCGTGTTGATTGCGCCGGCAGGCACCGCATTTGCTTCGCAGGCTTTCAGCAGGTCGGCCTTCTGCCACGTCAACGTCTCCGTCGAAACCAGACGGCGTACCTCGTCGCGGTTTGCGACGCGCGCCTTGTTGGTTGAAAAGCGCTCGTCGCCGGCGACGCCTTCGATACCCAAAATGGTGCAGAGGCGCCGAAACTGGCCGTCATTGCCGACAGCGAGGATGAGGTAGCCGTCTGCAGCCGGCACGACCTCATAGGGCGAGATATTCGGGTGCGCGTTGCCGAGCCGGGCCGGTGCCCGGCCGGAAATCAGGTAATTCATGTTCTGGTTGGCGAGCACCGCGGACTGTACGTCGAGCAGCGCCATGTCGACGAGTTGGCCCTCTCCGGTTTTCAGGGCGTGGATGAGGGCCGCCTCGATCGCCGAGACCGCATATATGCCTGTGAAGATGTCGGCAGTGGCAACACCCGCCTTCATCGGCTGGCGATCCGGCTCGCCGGTGATCGACATGAAGCCGGACATGCCCTGGACAATGTAATCATAGCCCGCGAGATTGGCGTAGGGACCTGTCTGGCCGAAGCCGGTGATCGAGCAATAGACGAGTTTCGGATTGACCTTGCGCAGGCTCTCGTAATCCAGCCCGTATTTCACCAGCCCGCCGAGCTTGAAATTCTCGATCAGCACATCGGCGGTGGCGACCAGCCGGCGCACTAGCGACTGGCCTTCCTCGGTCCTGAGGTCAGCGGTGATCGAACGCTTGTTGCGGTTTGCGGAATGGTAGTAGGCGGCCGAGAGGTTTTCGCCGTCCGCCCCCTCGACGAAGGGCGGGCCCCATTGGCGGGTATCGTCGCCGCCTTCCGGATTTTCGACCTTGATGACGTCCGCGCCGAGATCGGCGAGCATCTGGCCTGCCCAGGGACCGGCCAGGACGCGGGCGAGTTCGATGACCCTGATGCCTGATAGCGGTGGCTTCTTGTTACTGCCCGTCATGTTCCTCCCGAGAACGGCTCACGGCGCCCGTGTGGATTCAGATGTATCGGATACCGGCCTGGATGCATAGCGCCGCTCGCGCAAGAGAATGTAGAGGCCTGAAGCGATGATGACCAAAATGCCGAGCCATTTGATGGCATCCGGGAAATCGCCGAAGACCAGCCAGGCGAAGATCGTTGCCGAAACGATCTCGAAGTACTGCAGAGGCGCGAGCGTCGAGGCTGGTGCGGAGCGATAGGCGTAGACGCCGAGTATGCCGGCGATGGCGGCCATCACGCCGACACCTGCAAGGTAGAAAAGGGCAATTGCCGAAGGCACAACCGGATCGAAGACGTCCGAGCCGGTGCCCTGGCCGATGAAGAGCAGGATGGCGCAGAACAACATGCCCCAGAGACCCGTCTGAAACTGCATCGCCCAAGGGTCTTCCCGGTGCGACAGCACGCGGGTCATCAGCGCGAAAATGGCGATGCAGAGCGCGCTGACCACCGGCAGGAGCGCCACGAACCCGACTTCCTGGAAGCTCGGCTGGATGATCAGCATCGCTCCCAGGAAACCGACGCCGCAGGCCGTATATCGCCGCCAGCCGATGGTCTCCTTCAGGAAGATGCTGGAAAGGATCGTCAGGATGATCGGTTCGACGAAGAAGATCGCGATCGCATCGGCAACCGACATGTATTTCAGCGTTGCCACGAAGCTCACCATGGAAATGGTGATGATCGCTCCGCGGATCGCATGGTAGCCGCTTTGCCGCCATGTAAAGGCCGCCCAGCTCCGCCGCAAAAGTACGACCGGAAGCATGCAAAGTGCTTGAACGACGAAGCGAGCCAAGGTGATTTCCGCGGACGGAATTGTCACGATCGCCAGTTTCGCAAAGATATCGATGATCGGCGACACGAGCACCGAAAGGAACATGAGCAGCAGGCCCATTGTTACTTCGGAGGAGACATTTGTGGTCGTCGCGGCGCTGCTCATTCCAAGGTCCTTTCGTCAGGACCTTGCGGTTGCTTTATCGCACCAATCGGCAAAGGCGGAAATTGCAGCTTCGGCACCGATCTCATTCAAGGTTTCGTGCCGCATGTCCTGATATATCTGAGTGCTAATACGGGAGAAGCCGTGGCGCTTCAATCGGTCCGCCAGCCAGATCACTGCTTTTCCGCGCTCGGTCGCCGGATCCTCGCCGCCGCCGACGAGGTGGATCGGCAGGTCTTTGGGCAGCTTGTCCAGATGCTGCTCCTGCGGCGCGCGGAAGGTGAGGGCGAAGATGTCGAGCCAGAGCGAAACGGAGGCATCGAAGCCGCAAAGCGGATCGGCGATGTATTTGTCGACCTCGTTAGGGTCGCGAGAAAGCCAGTCGAATGCCGTCCGCTGGCCGGGGATGGATTTGCCCCAGGTCTCGAAAGTAAGTCGTGGTAAAAACCCGCTTGGAACGTCCGAGCCTTTCAGGGCTTTTTCGGCAAGCAGGATGGCTTGGGCGGCGCGGCCTGCAAGACCAACCGCGAAATTCGAATTCCACACGGCAACCGCGTTGAATTTTTCGGGATGGGTTATTGCCGTGTTCAGCGCGACAAGCCCGCCCATGGAGTGGCCGAAAACGATGACCGGCAGGCCCGGATGCCGCGAGGCCGCATGATCGCGCATTGCTGCGACGTCGGCGGTGACGCGGTCTGCACCGTCACGCCGCGCGAACTGGCCGATCGGAGCGCCGCTTGCCGCCGTTGCGCCATGGCCGCGGTGATCATGGGCGTAGACGTGATAGCCGCGCGCGGCCATTGCGGCTGCAAAGCCTGCGTAACGCTTGGAATGCTCGGCCAGGCCGTGCAAAATCAGCAGAATGCCGCGCGGCTGGCCATTGGCTGGCTCATGATGAAATGCGAGCGCCGTTTCAGGCGCCTCAAGCCATTGTGTCTGCAAATACATTTTCTATGCTCCTGGCGGCAACAGAGCAGATCGCCCGGCAAATGCAACATGGCCCATCGATTTTACGGTGCATTTCCTTGCGATTCAGGGTTGCAGACAGTTTGGCTTCATGCTTAGTTGTTCCTGTAATGTTCTTTGTTGGAGAGCGTGATGAGCAGGGTTTTTCTGTGTTTTGCAGCGTATCTCGTGTCGTTGGTCGTTGCCGGTGCGGCGCTGGCTCAGGAGGAACAGGGGAGGACACGCTTCATTCTGGCCGCAAGCTGGCAGCCGGCATTCTGCCAGACAAATCAGCAGAAGCCGGAATGCAGCAGCCAGACGAAGGAGCGCTTCGACGCGACGAATTTCTCGCTGCATGGTCTCTGGCCGCTACGGCAGAACTATTGTGGCGTCTCGAAGGACGTGCAGGCGGCAGACAAGGACGGTGATTGGCAAAAGCTGCCCGAGGTCAAGCTGACGCCTGAGAATACTGCAACACTCGCGAAGGTGATGCCCGGAACGCAGTCGCGCCTCGAGCGCCACGAATGGACGAAGCACGGTACCTGCGCGAAGATGAGCGCCGACGACTACTTCGGCGTCGCGACCCGCCTGATCGGTGATCTGAACGGTTCGGCTGTGCGCGAGCTTTTTGCCGAAAATGTCGGCAAGACGCTCAAGGCGGATCAGATCAAGGCGGCGTTCGACAAGAGCTTTGGTGCGGGAGCGGGTGAGCGCGCCAAGATGAGCTGCCGCCGCGCGGGCGGCGTGCGCGTGATCAGCGAACTGACGATCGGCTTGTCGGAGGATGCGGGTTCGGCGGAGAAAGCCGGCGCGGGTCTTGCAAAACTCATTCAAAGTGCCGGCCACACCTCCTTTGGGTGCGATCAAGGCGTCGTTGACGCCGCGGGGTTCTGACGGAAAAGACTGCCGTTAATGCCGAGAGAAGCCGGTTTCGGCGTTGCCCGGGCGCCGGCTTTCGCCTACATAGCGGCCACGGTTTTCAAGTTTCCGCCCGGAGCAGCGCATAATGGCACGTCAGTTCATCTATCACATGGCCGGCCTCAACAAGGCCTATGGCAACAAGAAGGTGCTGGAAAACATCCACCTTTCTTTCTACCCCGATGCAAAGATCGGCATCCTCGGCCCGAACGGCGCCGGTAAGTCCACCGTGCTCAAGATAATGGCGGGCCTCGACAAGGAATGGACGGGCGAGGCTTGGATCGCCGAAGGCGCAACGCTCGGCTATCTGGCGCAGGAGCCGCAGCTCGATCCGTCCAAGGACGTGATGGGCAATGTGATGGAAGGTGTCGCCGACAAGAAGGCGATCCTCGATCGCTACAACGAGCTGATGATGAACTATTCCGACGAGACGGCCGAAGAGGGCGCCAAGCTGCAGGATGTCATCGACAGCCAGAACCTCTGGGACCTCGAGAGCCAAGTCGAAATGGCCATGGACGCGCTGCGCTGCCCGCCAGGCGATGCGCCGGTCGACAATCTTTCGGGCGGTGAAAAGCGCCGCGTGGCTCTCTGCCGCCTGCTGCTTGCCCAGCCGGACTTGCTGCTGCTCGACGAACCGACCAACCATCTCGACGCCGAGACGATCGCCTGGCTCGAAAAGCACCTGCGCGAATATCCGGGCGCCATCCTGATGGTCACCCACGACCGCTACTTCCTGGACAATGTCACCGGCTGGATCCTCGAACTCGACCGCGGCCGCGGCATTCCCTACGAAGGCAACTATACGGCCTACCTCCAGGCGAAGGCGAAGCGCATGGCGCAGGAAGGCCGCGAAGAAGCCTCCCGCCAGAAGGCGATCTCCCGCGAACAGGAATGGATTTCCGCCAGCCCGAAGGCGCGCCAGGCCAAGTCGAAGGCGCGGATACGCGCCTATGACGAACTTGTCGCGGCGGCCGAGGATCGCCGTCCCGGCGACGCGCAGATCATCATCCCGATCGGCGAACGCCTGGGGCAGGTGGTCATCGAGGTGGAGAACATTTCCAAGACCTATGGCGACCGCGTCCTCTTCGAAGACCTCACCTTCAAGCTGCCGCCGGGTGGCATTGTTGGCGTCATCGGCCCGAACGGCGCCGGCAAGACGACGCTGTTCCGATTGATCACCGGCCAGGAAACGCCAGATTCCGGCAACGTCCGCATTGGCGATACCGTGCATCTCGGCTACGTCGACCAGAGCCGCGATTCGCTCGACGGCGGCAAGACCGTCTGGGAAGAGATTTCCGGCGGCAACGACATCATCAAGCTCGGCAAGTACGAGATGAATTCGCGCGCCTATTGCGGCGCCTTCAATTTCAAGGGCGGCGACCAGCAGCAGAAGGTCGGCAACTTGTCGGGTGGCCAGCGCAACCGCGTGCATCTCGCCAAGATGCTGAAGGCCGGCGGCAACGTGCTTCTGCTCGACGAGCCCACGAACGACCTCGATACGGAAACGCTGGCGGCTCTCGAAGACGCGCTCGAAAACTTCGCCGGTTGCGCCGTCATCATCAGCCACGACCGTATGTTCCTCGATCGCCTGGCGACCCATATCCTCGCCTTCGAAGGCGACAGCCATGTGGAATGGTTCGAGGGCAACTTCGAGGATTACGAAAAGGACAAGATGCGCCGCCTCGGCGTCGACTCGATCAACCCGCATCGGGTGACCTACAAGCGCCTGACGCGCTGATCTCTCTATCCCTTTTACATCGAAAGCCCCGGCAGACGCCGGGGCTTTTGCTGTTTCAGCCGGTCGTTTTTGGATTAGCGAATTTCGTGAACAGAGCG
Source organism: Rhizobium sp. SVR5-2C (assembly GCF_056755115.1). Lineage (NCBI taxonomy): Bacteria > Pseudomonadati > Pseudomonadota > Alphaproteobacteria > Hyphomicrobiales > Rhizobiaceae > Rhizobium > Rhizobium sp. SVR5-2C. The sequence continues at coordinate 7,892 of NZ_JBNDHT010000004.1, forward strand.
GATTCTTGCTTGCCAGCCCTTCGCAAATCACATAAAGATATCTTTATATGTTGATTGGGTCGACTATGGCTGAGTTTGTCAGACTGGGATTGGATGCGCTGGTGGACGTCTTGAAGGCGGCCGGCGAACCCACTCGTCTTCGCCTTCTGGCGCTTCTCGCCGGAGGCGACCTGACGGTGACCGATCTTACCGAAATTCTCGGCCAGTCGCAGCCCCGCATTTCGCGGCATCTCAAGCTGCTTGGCGAGGCGGAACTGATCGACCGCTATCAGGAGGGCGCCTGGGCCTATTTCCGGCTGAGGCAGGACGGCAGGGCGGCGGCGCTGGTGCGCGTGCTCCTGGCGCATGCATCCGAGAACGATCCGGTCATTCTGCGCGACGGCGAGCGCTTTGCTACGGTGAAGCGTCAGCGGGCCGAGCGGGCGCAAGCCTATTTCAGCCGTAACGCCGCCGAGTGGGACGAGCTTCGCCGACTGCATGCCGCCGACGAGGAGGTAGATGCCGCCGTCATCAAATTGCTTGGCAATCAGCCTGTCTACTCGCTGCTCGATCTCGGCACGGGGACCGGCCGCATGCTGGAACTGCTGTCCGGGGTCTATCGCCGCGCGATCGGGGTCGATGCCAGCCGCGACATGCTGAGCGTTGCCCGCGCCAATCTCGACAAGGCCCGGATCACCAAGGCGTCGGTGCGGCATGCCGACATTCTGAACCTGCCCTTCGAGGGACAGGACTTCGATCTTGTCACCATCCATCAGGTTTTGCACTTCCTCGATCAGCCGGAAGTCGCGATCGCCGAGGCAGCCCGAATGCTCGCGCCCGGCGGACGTCTGATGGTCATCGACCTCGCGCCGCACGGGCTCGAGTATCTTCGCGACGAGCACGCGCATGTTCGCCTCGGTTTCTCGCACCAGGCCATGTCCGACTGGTTGCACAAGGCGGGGCTCGACGTGGAGCAGACCGTCGATCTTCATCCGGGTCTGCAGGGCGAGAAGGGGCTTACTGTCACCATCTGGCTTGCGCGCGATCCGAGGCGCCTCATTGCATCCGAGGGCGCAGAAACAGTATTGGCCGGAGAGATATAAAATGGCTTTGAAAACCGGTAACCGCCGCAATATCGGCATTTCCTTCGAGTTCTTCCCGCCGAAATCGGAGGAAATGGAAGGTCAGCTCTGGAATGCCGTGGCCGAGCTGCAGGACTGGAACCCGGACTTCGTCTCGGTAACCTATGGTGCTGGCGGCACGACGAAGGCGCCGACACTGACTGCGGTCACACGGTTCCTCAACGAGACGCCCCTTGCGACGGCATCGCACCTCACATGCGTCGGTGCCACGAAGGACGAGACGCATCAGGTGATCGACAATTTCCGCAAGGCCGGCGTGAAGCACTTCGTGGCGCTGCGCGGCGATGCGCCGGGCGGGGCGGGAGCTCCCTATCAGCCGCATCCGGGCGGCTACGCCAACGCGGCCGCCCTTGTCGCCGGTCTTCGCGAGATGGGCGATTTCGAGATTTCGGTTGCCGCCTATCCGGAAAAGCATCCGGAGAGCAAGGATGTGGCGGCCGATATCGACATGCTGAAGCGCAAGGCTGACAATGGCGCCGATCGCGCGCTGACGCAGTTCTTCTTCGACAACGATAGTTTCGAGCGTTATCTGGAGAAGGTGCGGGCCGCGGGTATCAAGATCCCGATCGTGCCGGGTATTATGCCGATCCAGAACCTGACGCAACTGAAGCGTTTTGCCAGCGCTTGCGGCACGGTCATCCCGGCTGTTCTCGATGAGCGCTTTGCCGGTCTCGACGACAAGGTGGAAGAACGGCTGAAGGTTGCGGCAGATGTCGCCGTCGAACAGATCGAGGATCTCGTTCGCCGTGGCCTGCACGAATTTCATCTTTATACCATGAACCGCTCGCCGCTTGTCTCCGCTGTGCTTGGTAACCTCGGCCTCGAGCGGGAAGGCGCGAAGAGGGCCGGTGCGGCTGCCTGAGGGCTAACCTCGTACCCAATAAGAAAGCGCATGCCGGGCGGCCGGCATGCGCTTTCAATTGGTTGAACTGTTAGCCTCTTAGGAGCCTGGTATTTCAGTCATGGGGTTCGTCTACGTCTCAAATAAAGAGCATGGACAAGACGAACGCGAACGCTGCACTAACCAACAGGACATTCAAGGATCGTGTGATACCCATGTCTGCCTCCTCGCGTTAACGGCGGCATAATATGTCTGAATTGTGTCGGCTGGGAAGCGATTTCCATGCTGCAACGCAGCGGCAGCTTGTGAATAAAGCGGCTAGCCATGAGCTAACCATTTGGAATTAGCTGCTAAATCACGATGAAATTTTTTTCACGCAATTTAACCGCGCGTTAAAATTGGCGACCGGCCGTTAACGCTAGCGGCAACATCAAGGCATGGCCGGAAACTATTGACATTACGGCAAAAAATGAAATCGCGCCCCGGCTTTGCCGGGACGCGGTCGAAATTGGCTGCTTCGCGAAATTGCGGGCTGCTTAGAGGGCGTCCAGCAGCCCGAGTGTCGCCCAGCCGTCGGCCGGCATTCCGAGACGCTGTTGCTCCTTCTGGATCGCCACACGCGTGCCGGAGCCCAGGATGCCGTCGATCTCGCCGACGTCATAGCCCTTGGACTGCAGCTTGGTCTGCAACTCTTTCATCTGGTCATTCGCCAGGCCTTGTTCCGGGGTCCCCTTGAGGTAAGGCTGCGCGCCCTCAAAGCGGGTGGCGAAGTAGGCGGCCGACGTCGTGTAGATGAAGGACTTGTTCCACTCGAGATAAATCTTGAAATTGGGATAGGCGATGAAGGCCGGCCCGTGGCGGCCCTGCGGGAGAACGAGGGCGCCCTCCAGATTGCCGAAGCTGGTGTTGCCGTCGCGCGGCTTGACGTCGAGGGCGAACCATTCGCCCGCCGTCATGCTGCCTCCGAGACCCGACTTTTCCCAAGGAAGATCGTCGGGCAGGGTGACTTCCTGCAGCCACGGCTGGCCGCGTTCGAAACCCAGATGCTGGATGAACTTCGCAGCGGTCAGGATCGCGTCCGGGCCGCTCTGCTTCAGGCGTACGTGGCCGTCGCCGTCTCCATCCATGCCGTAAGCGACGATATCGCGCGGTAGCATCTGCACCTGGCCGATCTCGCCTGCCCATGCGCCGGTATTGGTCGCCGGGTCGAGGTCGCCGTGCTGGACCATTTCGACCAGCGCGATCAGCTGCGGGCGGAAAAGTTCGGGGCGGCGGCAGTCATGTGCCAGCGTGACAAGGGCGTTGCGCGTGTTGAAATCGCCCTGCACGGCGCCGAAGTCCGTTTCCATTGCCCAGAAAGCGGTAATGACGCCTGCCGGAACGCCATAATCCTGCTCGGCCTTGGCGAAGACATCGGCGAACTGCTTGATCTTCTGGCGGCCGATATCGAGGCGGGCCTGGCTGACGGTACGCTGCGAGAATTCAAGGAATGTCTGCTTGAAGACGCCCTGCGCACGATCGCGGCTGAGGACCTTCGGATCGATCTGTGCGCCGGCGAGCGCCTTGTCGGCTGCTTCGGCAGAGGCGCCGGCGGCAACGGCATCTGCCTTCACGCCAGCCAGAAACTCGGAGAGATCACCGCCACAAGCCACGGCAGGAGCCTGAGGCGCCGCGGACGGGGCAGCGGACGCCGCCGGAGCCATTGCCTGCTCCTGAGCAAACGCTGTGGCGGCTGAGGTGACTGCAAACAAAAGAGCAAGTGCAGAGCGGCTTGCGAGCGAGCGGTGCATTGGGTCGTCCTTATATCCGAAAGAAATGTCTCGCTCTTTCACAGATGAATGTGACGGAAGCAAGAAAGATCAGCGGACGTTGCTACGAATTTCGGTCCTTGGAGACGGTTGCGACCCAATTGGTCCAGTTCTTGGCAGAACCGGCAAACACGTTGATGTCCGCAGGCCCCTTGATGCCGGGGATCACGCCGGTCGAAGTGTATTGCCAGAAAGCCCAGCGGCGTCCGGCATAGGTGACTTCCGGATGCTTGGCGGTGGACCGCACCCAGAAGTGATAGTCTTGAAAATAGCCCGCGAGATTGTCGCGGTGAAAATCGACTGACGTATAGATGATCGGCCGCTTGCCGTAATAGGCTTCCAGGCGGTCCATGAAGCGCTGCATCTGAGCCCGAACCGTTGCGGGATCGGGCCGGAAACGGCAGGTCGGCGATTCGCCGTTCCACTCGACGTCCAGGACCGGCGGCAGCCGCATCGATTCCCGCGGGACGTTCTGGATGAACCAGTCGGCCTGCTCGTCGGCGGACGAGCAGAAATAGTAGAAGTGATAGGGGGCATGCGGGATTCCGACAGCGCGGGCACGCTGCCAGTATTCGTTGAAGCGCGGGTCGAACCTATCCTTGCCTTCGGTTGCCTTGATGAAGGCAAACGCGACGCCGGAATTCTTCACGGTCTGCCAGTCGATATCGCCCTGCCACTTGGAGATGTCGATGCCGTGGATTTCGTTCCGGTTCGGGTGGTTGGCCCCGAAATCCTGCGGGTCGGAATCCTTGAAACGGGTCTGCGGCTTTACGGATGCTGTATCGAGATAATCATATCCCGCTGACGTACAACCGGCGAGCATCAACGCCAAAGGCAGGACGCATAACAAAAGCCGGCGCATGGATGTCCCGTCGTGAGCCGAGTGATCTGCTTGCCCCACAGTCTGACCTTCGAATGACGAGTTTCAGTAGAGGAATCCCCCTCATTCCAGCATATCAACGTAAAAAATCGGTTAGTTTCAAGCTAATTATGAACGCTCGGAGACAATAGACGCCCGCCAGGCGTAGCCCCGGCCGATCTGCTCGAACGACAATCTCGCCTTATTTTCATGAGCTTGCGCTTCCAGAACTTCGCGCAAATCGGCTCGTGGCGTGACATGAAATTTTCCAAGCCATGCCTTCAGCATCGTCCGGAACCAGCGCGGCAAATCCTCCTGCTGGCCGAAATCGACGATGTGCAACTGTCCTCCCGGGTTCAATGCGGCGATTGCGGCATCGACCGCGCGTTGCCAATCGGGAATCATCGAAAGCGCATAGGAAATCAGGATGCGGTCGAAACCGCCGAGCCCGAATTCTCGCGGCGTGAACGCCGTGGCATCGGATACCCGAAAGTCAGGAATCGTGGCTTTCGTGGCGAAGGTCTTGCGCGCCGAGATCAACATTTCCTGCGAAATGTCGAGGCCATAGAGCTTGGCGCGGGGAAAGTGACGATGTGCGAGCGCCAGATTGCGGCCGGTCCCGCAGCCGACTTCCAGCAGCGTACCGCCTTCCGGAACATCCAGATGACGGATCGTCCGGTCGCGGCCGAGCAGGTAGTATTTGCGGGTCAGATCATACACGTGGCGCTGGTAGCGATACATGCCATCCATCAGATTGGCATGTCTTTCTGCTTTGCTCTCCACGATGGTGCGGATCTCGGTCACGCCTTCTTCCCGTAGATGTGGAAGCCGCCATAGATCGCCGAGCGGTCGAGCACGGTCATATCGCGGGACTTCTCCTCGAAATATTCCCACTGGTCGCGGATCGCCGCAGAAAGGCGGCCTTCGATGACGCTCTTTTCGGCAGCCGTCCGGAAAATGACGCGGGCGCCGGGGCGGGCTGTGCGGCTGATCTCCGCCCACAGATCGTTCAACTGCTGATCGGTCATCCAGTCCTGCGCGTCGAGCAGGACATAGCGGTCGCGGGAGGCGGCCGGCTCGCCGGCGAGAAGCTCGGTGAAGCTTGCATGGTGGACATTGACGCGATCGACGTTGGCGCGGATCACTTCGTAGTGCTCCGGCTTCAGGTAAGTCGGAAGCGGGCCTTCGTCTGCAGCCGCGTAACGGCGGCCGAAGGCTTGCCAGGCGAAATAGTTCTCGCGCATCGGGAAATGGCAGGCGAGCTTTTCGAGGCGATGCTTCAGCACCGGCGCGATCGACTGATCGGCGGCGAGGCTCGCAAGTTCGTCATATTGCTGCGGCGGGATACCGAGCCCGAAAAGGGAGCTCTTACGTCCAGTGATCCAGCGCACGACGGGTTTTTCGAAGAGCGGCGCAACCTGCTCGTCGAAGAATTGCCGCTGTTCGCGGATCGAACCGGTTTTCGTCATTTGCCGGAGATCGACGCCGTGCAGGCGGGCGAGCAGATGGGCCGCGCCGATGAAGCGGCCGAGCAGGCCGGTTTCATAGATGTTGCGGTCGAAGACGGTGATGCGGCGGCGACCGAACTTGCGGCCGTTCCAATAAGAGCGCGTCGCTTCGTCGAGGCTAGGCGAGAGAAAGCGGTCGAACGCATGGCTGTTCGAGCGCTCGTTGGGCATGGCGAGGAAGCGGACGAGATCGGCATGGCTCGGAAGATGCCGGAAGGCGGCAAGCTTCAGGCGGTTCAGCGCGATGTGATGCGGGTTGAGATCGACCACGTCGATGGAGGCGGGTGCCTTGGAAAGATAGGCAAGCATGTTGCAGCCGCCCGAGCCGATCGTGACGATGCGATGGTGCGGCTGCAGTTCCATGGCCTGCATGTCGAGGTCCGGATCTTCCCAGATCTGCGGATAGACGAGGCCGGAAAAGAGCAGGCCGAAAAGCCGTTCCGAAAAGCCGTCCTTGGAAAATGCCTTGTGGCGGAGAAGAGCGTCCTTGAGTTTCCGGTTCTTGCGGAAGCCGGTATCCGGTGCAAATTCCGTCATATGAGTCTGTCACCCTTTTAGCGTTCAGGGCGTGTAGCGCGTCCCTGCTACAGTTTGATGACGCAGACTGTGGGTAGGCTTTCTACAGGAATTGACTGTCACGAAACGCCGTTTACGTCGTCATGCTCTTTTTTGTGAAAGCGTTTCCTGCTTCTCTCCGTTCGTGGAGGGAATGATATGCGACCTATTCGGCGTACCCTGAAGGCGCTCACTGCAACCATCGTCGCCATCGTGGCTGGTGGGGCGATCTGGCTTTATGTTCGGCCACCGGAGCTCCTGCGCGTCGGTGACGGCTATGCAGCAAAGATCGTCTGCTCGAACGTGTTCATGGCAGGACGGGATCCGCAGGCAGTCCTCAATAACGATGTGCAAGCGCCCGGCAATCCGCTGTTGCGCCTGATACGCGTTTCGGTCGATCGCGAGCAGGGGCGTGTGACGGCGCGCATCCTTGGTCTCTTTGCACCCAGCTATGCTCTCTATCGCGGGGTTTTCGGCTGCACGAGCGTGCCTGACGGCGATTTCGAGGCTGCCGCCAAAGCCACGCCCTTGGATCCAGTTCCGCCTGCCGAGGAGAACACCGCCCTGTGGCCGGAAGGCGAGGGCGTTGCCGCCGCCAATGATGGAGAACTGGCGTCTTTGTTGGCGAACGAGGCGCTCGCCGGTCCGCAGATGCGCGCGATCGTCGTCGTTCACAATGGCCGGATCGTCGCGGAACGCTATGGCGAAGGGTTCAGCGCAAAGACGCCGCTGCTCGGCTGGTCGATGACCAAGACCGTCAACGCGGCGCTCGTCGGTCGCGCGATGTACGAAGGAAAGGGCAATTTCGAAACGACCAGCCTGTTGCCGGAGTGGAAGGACGATGAGCGGTCACGCATCAAGCTCCGTGACCTGCTGGGGATGGAGAGCGGTCTTGCCTTCAATGAGAATTACGGCAGCGTCGCGGATGTAACGCGTATGCTCTATCTCGACCCCGACATGGTTACGCTTCCCGCCAATGCGCCATTGGAGGCGGAGCCGGAAGAGCGTTTCCGCTATTCGAGCGGCACATCGGTCCTGTTGTCGCGGATATGGATGGATTGGATCGGCGGCCAGCAGAAGGCGCTTGCCTATCCGACTGACGCGCTTTTCAGACCGCTCGGTATGTCGAGCGCGGTTCTCGAAGCTGATGCTCGGGGCACCTTTGTCGGCAGTTCGTATCTCTACGCGACGGCGCATGACTGGGCGCGTTTTGGACAGTTTCTGCTGCAGGACGGCGTCTGGAACGGCCAGCGGCTGTTGCCGGAAGGATTCGTCGGCTTCATGCGCACGCCGACCCGGTCGTCGGGCGGCACATATACTCAGGGCCAGGCATGGCTCGCTGCCCCGGGCGGCGATACGAGCACCGAGGCCGGGCTGCCGGAAGATACATTCTGGCTGGAAGGGCACGACGGGCAGAGCATGGCAATCGTGCCTTCCGCCAATCTCGTGTTTGTCCGGATGGGGCTGACGCCAAGCTCGCTAGGCTACAAGCCGCAGGTGCTGCTGAAACAGGTGCTGGCCGCGCTGCCGGCCAGTTGACTAGGCATTACAGGCGGGGTGGTTTTTAGTAGGTGCCCTGGGCGATGTCCGTCATGCCCTTGCGTTTTGCATCGTAGTAGTAGCCGCGGGCATAGAGCTTGACGGCGTCTTCTTCATTGCTGTTCGAAACGAGCCATGCGCCGCGCAGATATTTCGCGGCATATTTGATGTTGGTTTCGGCATCGAGCAGGCCGTTGGGCTGGCCGTCATAGCCCATCGATTTCGCCGTGTTGTACTTGATCTGCATCAGGCCGAAATAACCGCGCTTGTTGTAGGCGTTGGGATTGTAACGGCTTTCCCGATGCACGACGCGATGGATCAGCGATTCAGGGACTTCGTAGAGCTTCGAGTACTTGCTGATCAGCTTGCTGATAAAGCTTTTTTCAACGGTGGGAGCGGTGTCGACGTCGCTGTCGCTGAACATCGGCGGCGCGGCCGGCGGATCCATCGGGGCGGACTCGTCGAACGTGAAGTCCGACATCGAGCGCTGCGTCGCGCCAATGGAAGCAATGGCGGCCAGAGCGCCACTCTGCGGCGTCGTCGCCGCGAAGGCAAGCTGGGTCGATGGCGAGGGCGGAGTGCCCGGGCGCGGCGTGGGCACGACCGACTGGATCGCCGTCATTTCCGGCGTCAGCGGGATCTGGGTTGCCGCGGCCGCCATCTGTTGCATGGCGGGATCGGCAAGAGCTTCCGTCCCAGGCATAGTCATCGCGTCGGCGGTGAGGGCCGGTGTTGCCTGCGGGCTGGCCGCGGCGAATGCGTCTGCGGGCTGGCTGGTGCCGTCAGCGGCCGGTACCGCTGCCATCATCATTGCATCTTCGCCGGGCTTGGGGGTCGGAACAACGGTCTGCACGGCGGTCAATTCCGCCAGGGACGTGTATTCGACGGTCGAGCATCCCGCAACGCCGCCCAGCATCGTCAAGACAAGGCCGCCTATCAGGACGGATAACCCCTTCGCTACCATTCTGTCACTTTCGCGATTCGCGCCGCCCTGGCAGCGATTAAGTTACTGAAAACCTAAGCCCTGATTTTTCCATTAACTTATTCGTGGTTGTGTCGCAACCCACCCAGCCTCAGGCGGCGATGCGGCGATAGCCCGCGGTCACGGCGCCGGCGGCGATGAGCAGCGTTCCACCGGTACGGTTGACCGTGCGCTGCACGCTTGCCTTGCGGATCAGGCCGCGCGCGGCATTCGCAAGAAGCGCATAGCAGGAAGCATTGATCGTCGCGAGAATGAGGAAGGTCAGCTCCATGACGAGCATCTGTTCGAAGAAGGGATTCGCAGGATTGAGGAACTGCGGAACGAAGGCGACGAAGAAAACGATGCTCTTCGGATTGAGCGCCGTCACGATATAGGCGTGCAGGAAGATCTTCAGTGACTTTTGATCCGGCAGGTTGTCGTTGTCAGCGACCGGTTCGGTGATGATCGGCGAGCGCCAGAGCTTGATACCGAGGTAGATGAGGTACGCACCGCCGATCCACTTCAGCACCGTGAAAAGCGTTGCCGATGCAGCCAGGAGCGCGCCCAGTCCGAAGAGGGAAGCCGTCATCGCGGTGAAGTCGCCGAGCGCCACGCCGCTGACAGTCGCCAGCGCCGTCTTGCGCCCATGGCCAAGCGCGTAGGACACGACGAGCAGGATCGTCGGTCCCGGAATGGCCAGCATGATGGCGGATGCAGCGGCGAAAGCGAGCCAGGCTTCGAGCGACATGGAATCTCCTCCTGTTCCTTAGGAACTAAGCAAAGACACCATAGTCGCCCTGCGTCAATCATACTTCCTGGTATTTTTGCCCCACCGTTTCCATCACTTCGGCGAACCATTTGGTCGAGAGGTCGAAGGGCTTGCCGCCCTTGATACGCGGAAATTCGATGGTCCGGAGTTTGCCGTTTTGCGCTTCGTCGTGACCCGTGACGCCGGAGACCTTGTTGAGCGCGCTTTCGACGGCCAGGTCGACCATGCTCTGGATGAGACGAAGGTCGTCGGCATTGGCGGCCGCCGAGCGGGCAAAATAGCCGGATTTCTGAACCAGCGAGCGCTCGGCATTGAGCAGGTTGGCGAACTGCTTCTGGAACCAGCCGCCGACGTTGATCGTGTCGATCTTCACATGTCCGAAGGCATCACGCTTGATGGTGTCGCCGGCGGCTTCCCGCTCGGCGACAATGGCATCGAGGCAGGCACCTTCCGAGACGAAGACGGTCGCGTGACCGGTCCTGTCCATGATCTCCTTGAGGCGTTCGGCCTCGGCCTGCAGGTCAAAGGCCATCTCAGGCAGGTAGACGGCATCAATGCTCTTCAGACCGGCATTCATCATCAGCCCGTCGACATATTCATAGTTCTTCGTGCGGCTCAAATAGGCGCGGGCGGTTGCCGCCGTCAGCCAGCCGCAGTGACGGCCCATGACCTCATGGATGACAAGTGTGCGCGGTGCTGCACTCTGCTCATTGCTGACATTGTCGAAGAAATGCGCGCCGACTTCGGCAGCCGTCCAGGCGCCCAGAGACTGGCGGATCGGCACGACATCGTTGTCGACCGTCTTCGGCAAGCCGACGACGGTGAGGTTATAGTTGTTGGCGGCGAGATAGGCGGCCAGATCGGCGGCTGTCGTGTTGGTGTCGTCGCCGCCGATGGTGTGAAGGATGGTCACGCCGTCATTGGCAAGGCGCTCTGCCGCCACACGCAGCGGATTTTCGCCCTCCTTGACCAAACCGCGCTTGACGCAGTCGGCGGCGTTCGTGAGCTTAACCCGGCTGTTGCCGATCGGTGAGCCGCCAAAGCGATGGAGAAGCGGAGCCTTTTCGCGCATCTCCTTGCTGATCACGACGCTATCGCCAAGAAGCACGCCCTGATAGCCCGATTTATAGGCAATGATTTCGAGATCGGGGGCGACATCAGTGTAGCGTTCGATCAGGCCGCCGACGGCAGAAGAAAGACAGGGCGCCAGGCCTCCGGCGGTCAGCATTGCTACTTTCTGTTTGGCCATTTTTCCCTCCTTGAGCGTTCGGATGTGCTTACCTCTCGCATGGATGCGGCACGAAAAGAACGCTGTAAAGTAAAGAATTTACGAAAAAGAGGCGGGCTTCGCCTCGGGCGCTCATCTAATCGTTTCAAGCTTGGATGCGGGCCGGAGAGCCGCTGTGGAAATCGTATGCGGGCAGAGCGTAGCGTGGGGTGAGAGGCCCGATCGGGGCACCCGATCGCCGATCACGTCTAAGAGTCCGTTTGAGAACGTCAGTGGCTGATACGTCGGAGCAGAAGACCGTCCATGGCGACCATTTGTCCTCAGCTGAGTTCTTGGGCGAGTCCGATGAGAAGCCCTTCAGGCACACGGATGTAGCAGAGCCGATACGCGTCTTTATACTGGACTACTTCGCCTACGAGCTGCGCGCCGCGCGCGCGGAGCCTTTCAAGCGTGTCGTCGATGTCGTCCACGGTGAACATGGCGCGGAGGTAGCCCAGGGCGTTGACCGGGGCGTTCCGGTGATCTGCGACGACATCAGGCGTGAGGAAGCGGGAAAGCTCGAGCCGGTTGTGGCCGTCCGGTGTGCGCATCATGGCAATCTCGACACGCTGATCGCCCAGTCCCGTGACACGTCCGGCCCATTCTCCTTCGATCGTGGCCCGTCCTTCGAGATCGAGGCCGAGTTCGCGAAAGAAATCAATCGTCCCCTCGAGGTCTTCGACGACGATTCCTACGTTGTCCATCCGCTTGAGCGCCATGTTTCTAATCTCCGAGATGTCGTCGCAATCTACAAGGTGTCGCCGAGTCTAACAACGAACGCTTGAGGTGCGCCGCATCTAAGAACCACGACTGTTACCGGATTGTGAAAAGTGTTTTCGATAGTGCGACCAATGGCTGCCTTGCAAAGGCTTCGATTATTTGATCAACCTGTCTCTTACATGTTGCGATGCGAGAGACTTTGATGTCCTTCTGGGAAAGATTGCTGAATGCCATCGGTAGTGCTGCGGGCAACGTGCTCTCGGCGGTGGTCGAGGCTGTCCGCACCGTTTTTGAGGGTGATCCGGAGACCCGCCGCAAGGTGGCGATCTCTGTTGCCATCATCGCGCTTTCCGCGAAGATGGCCAAGGCGGACGGCATCGTCAGCGAGAAGGAAGTCCAGGCTTTCCAGGATATCTTTGAATTTCCGCAGGACCAGGCGAAGAACGTCGCGCGACTCTACAATCTTGCGCGTCAGGATATCGCTGGTTACGAAGCCTATGCCGCCAAGCTGTCTTCGCTCTGCATCAGCTGCGCTGCCAATTGCTCGGTACTGGAAGATGTGCTCGACGGCCTCTTCCACATCGCCAAGGCGGATGGACTGGTGCATGAAAAGGAGATGAATTTCCTTCGCCACATCGGCCAGATCTTCGAGATGAGCGACGAGCGTTTCGAGCAGATCGCTGCGCGCCATGTTTCGATTGGCCGCGACCCCTACAAGGTTCTCGGTGTTCTGCCTTCCGACGACTTTCCGACGATCCGCCGCCGCTATCACGTCCTGGTCAGCGAGAACCATCCCGACCGGCTGATTTCGCGGGGCGTACCCAAAGAGTTCCATGCGATCGCCAACGAGCGCATGGCTGCCCTCAATGACGCCTATGCGACGATCGAGAAGGAACGTCGCGCCGCATGACCACATTCGCGGCCGATTACCGCAAGGCTTCCGTGCAGCCGTCGCCGAACCATGGCGAGCGCGCCGGCGGTCGCAAGCCGGATATGATCATCCTTCATTACACAGGCATGTCCTCTCACCAAGAGGCGCTTGCCTGGCTCTGTCGCGACGAGAGCCAGGTCTCCAGCCACTATTTCGTGCATGAGAGCGGCGATGTCGTTCAGCTCGTGCCGGAGGAACGGCGGGCGTGGCATGCGGGCAAGAGCAGCTGGCGCGGTGAGGGCGATATCAACTCCCGGTCCATCGGCATTGAAATCGCCAATGCCGGACATCCCGGCGGGCTGCCGGATTTTCCCGAAAAACAGATTGCGGCAGTCATAGAATTGTGTCGCGATTGTGTTGAACGTTGGTCGATTAAGCCGGAATTGGTGCTCGGACACTCAGATATTGCGCCGGTTCGCAAGGTTGATCCGGGCGAAAAATTTCCTTGGGGCGAATTGCATAGATCAGGCGTAGGGCACTGGGTCGAGCCGGCACCGATCACCGGAGGCCGCTTCTTCCAGCGCGGTGACCGCGGCCAGCCGATCGAGGCGCTGCAGTCCATGCTGTCCCTCTACGGTTATGCTACGGAAATCACGGGCGAATTCAGCGACAAGACCGCCGGTGACGTAGAAGCTTTCCAGCGGCATTTCCGGCAGGAACGGGTCGATGGAATTGCCGATTTTTCGACGATCGACACGCTGCATCGTCTGCTTGCGACGCTGTCGCGGTATTCGTGACATCCGTGTGACGTTCCGAGCAACTTTTTTTCCAAAAATGCATTGACAGGCGCGCTGCCACATCCTTTCCCAATTATCTCCTCATTACGATGGTCTAACCTCAGTCACTGAGCGGGGCTCGTCCGGTTTTTTGTGTGTAACCGCGGGCGTCAAATGAAACGATGAGAATTGCTGCGGCATGTTTCCAGTTCTTGGGACGTGTAACCGGACGACTGCGCCGCGCGCGATCCAGCTATTCTTTGGGCCGGAGTAATTAGACTAGATGAGAGATATGCTTATTGGTGCGGCGGCGTGCGCGAGCGCGTTGCTGATAGGGTATGGCTGCGCTTTTGCTGACGATACGGGAAACAAGACTAAGGATGAAACCCTGACGGTGAACTTCAAGACCGTCGATCGCCAGAGCGGTTATGCAATCCCGGATTTCGAGACCCTCAAATATTCCATTTTGATCGTCAAATACGCAAAGGAATATGACGTCCCCGTCGAGCTTGCTCGGGCCGTCGTTCGCGTCGAAAGCAATTTCGATCCGGATGCACTCGGCAGCGCGGGTGAGGTCGGGCTGATGCAGATCAAGCCTGCGACGGCGCGCATGATGGGTTACACAGGTACCAAGAAGGACCTTTTCGATCCGGAGACGAACATCAAATACGGCATGAAATACCTAGCGGGGGCTCATGAGCTCGGCGGCGGGGAAACCTGCGGGACGATCCTTAAATACAACGCGGGCCATGCGGCGAAGCGCATGAACCCGGTTTCCAAGGCCTATTGCGGCAAGGTGCTGGCGCTCATGCAAGGCGCGGCAGAAGTGGCTGAAACGGCATCGATTTCGAACCCGACTTAAGAGTATGAATCAAGCTAACCGCCGTGTTATCTGACCTCGAAAGCGAGGTGAGACATGGCGGCTGATTTCAAGACGATCATTCTTGGGCGTGGCATGATGGGTGCGGCGGCGGCCCGCCATCTCGCCGGCATGTCGGATGGTATTGCGCTGATCGGGCCGGGTGAGCCGGCGGATCGGAAAAGCCATCATGGCGTCTTCGCCAGCCATTACGACGAAGCGCGCATCACCCGAACCTTCGACGATGATGTCGTTTGGGCGACGCTGGCGGCCCGTTCGCTCGACCGCTACGCGGAGATCGAGGTCGAAAGCGGCATACGTTTCTACACGGAGGCGGGATGCCTCTTTGCCGGACCGCCTGCGGTCCGCGGTGAGAGCTATCTCGGTCGCGCGCTCGATGTGGCGGATGAGATGCAACTCCCCGTCAAATCGCTGCCGCCGGACGAGCTTTCGCGGCGCTTCCCGCAATTTGCGTTCAACCTCACCTTTCACGGCTACCTGGAGAGCCGCAGGGCAGGGCATATCAACCCGCGCGCGCTCGTCCGCGCCCAGGCTCTTCTTGCAGAGAGAGGCGGCGTCAGGTTGATCGATGCAACGGCAACTGCGGTTCGCGATGCAGGCTCGCATGTGGAGGTGACCGCTGGCAGCGTGCGCTACACGGCGGAGAAGGTGCTCGTCGCCGCCGGCGGTTTCAGCAATTTCAATAATCTCCTGCCGCGCACGGTCGACATCCGAGTCTCGGCGCGGACGGTCGCCTTTTATGAACTCGGTGCAAGCGAGATGGAGATCTTCGGCGCCATGCCGTCGACGATCGTTTTCGGCGACCGTGAGGAGGATCATGTCTATATCCTGCCGCCGGTACGCTATCCCGATGGCAAGGCCTACCTCAAACTCGGCGGCGATACGGAAAGCCGTGTGTTCGACACGCTGGCGGCGGCAAGCGAATGGTTCCGCGCCGACGGCGACAAGGCCGAGCGGGAGCATCTGGCGGCGATTGCCTCGACCATCATGCCGGGGCTTAAGTCCTCCCCGGTTACCTCGGCGCCCTGCGTTGCGACCTACACGAGGGATGGCTATCCCTATGCCGGCTTTACGGATTCACCGCGGATCGCAGTCCTGACCGGGGGCAATTTCGTCGCCGCAAAATCGTCGGACGAGCTCGGGCGTCTTGGTGCCGTGCTGATCTGCGAGGGCGGTCTCGGTGAAAGCGACTTCGGCGAGGAACTGACGCCGGTCTTCCGGTAAGGCAAAGAGGCATTCATGGCAGCGGATTTCAAATATATCGTCGTCGGACGGGGCATGATGGGGGCGGCGGCCGCGAAGCATCTCGCGAAGCAGACGGACGGCGTGGCCGTCATCGGTCCCGACGAGCCGGAAAACCGCAAGGCGCATGAAGGCGTTTTCGCCAGCCATTATGACGAGGGCCGCATCACCCGGACCGTCGATCCGGATCGGGATTGGGCGCTCCTCGCCAATCGCTCGATTGCCCGATATCCGGAGATCGAAGCGGAGAGCGGCATTGCGTTCTACACCGAAGCGGGCTGCGTCGTCGTGGCGCCGACAAAGAGCGATTACATCGCCAAGACGGCGAACGCCGCTGCCTCACTCGGGGTGGAAACGAGACGGCTGGACGACCCCGGCCTCAAATCAGCGTTTCCCTTCTTCGCCTTGCCAGAAGGGAGCGAGGGCGTCTTTCAGGCGAAAGGCGCCGGTCACATCAGTCCGCGCCGGCTGGTGAAAGCGCAGTCAGTTATCGCCGAGAAGGCGGGCGCCACGGTCGTTCGTGATTACGTGACGGCGATCCGCGACGAGGGCCGCGTTGCCGCAGTCGAGACTTCCGGCGGACGGACCTATACGGCCGAAAAGGTGCTGCTGGCCGCGGGCGGTTTTTCCATTGGTCAGAATCTGTTGCCGCAATCTGTTGGCATATCGGTTCATGGTCGCACGGTTACGCTGTTTGAGGTCAGCGATGCGCAGGCCGCAGAATTTGGCGCCATGCCGTCGCTGATCCTCGAGGCTCCCGATATTGACATCTACCTGCTTCCGCCGATCCGTTATTCTGATGGGAAGTACTATCTGAAGGTCGGCGGCGACCCCGATGACTACCGGCTTGAGACGGAGAAGGAATTGCGCGCCTGGTTCAGGACCGACGGCCGCCCGTCGGCGCGCGATCATCTCATGGCCATTGCGCGTCGACTTGTTCCGGATATGAGACCGCTGTCCGTCTCGACGGCGGCCTGCGCAGTGTCGCACACGAAGAGCGCCTATCCGATGATCGGCTACACGTCCTCGCCGAACATAGCCGTTCTGACCGGCTGCGCCGGGACGTCGGCGAAGAGTTCGGATGAGATCGGCCGTCTCGGGGCCGAGCTGCTGCTTCAAGGCGGAATCGGAGATCAGGGCTACCGCACGGATTTCAAACCCGCTTTCCGGTAAGACACCGATATTTCCGGTGGTAATTGGCAGCGCTCTCGACTATTTGAGCCATGCCAGTTGGCCGGGCAGCCGCGCTTTACCAATGCCGAAAGGCGGTAGGGTGAGGAAAGTCCGGGCTCCACGGAAATACGGTGCCGGATAACGTCCGGCGAGGGTGACCTTAGGGAAAGTGCCACAGAAAGCAAACCGCCTGTCGTGACAGGTAAGGGTGAAAGGGTGGGGTAAGAGCCCACCGCGTCTCCGGCAACGGAGATGGCACGGTAAACCCCACCGGGAGCAAGACCGAATAGGGATGACGTGGCGGGCGAAAGCCCGCCGGCCGGTTTCCAGGCCAGTCATCCGGGTGGGTTGCGTGAGGCAGCGTGCAAACGCTGTCCCAGAGGAATGGCTGCCACGTTCCGGTTTCGGCCGGAGCCATACAGAACCCGGCTTACAGGCCAACTGGCAATCAATTTCTTGTGGCGCCGCGGCAGCGGCAGCTTTTGCTATGCCCTTGGTTTTCAGGGGCTGATGGCCGTATTCTGCTCGGCTTCCTGCGGCGTTTTCGAGGCTTCCTTGGGCCGGAATCCTAACCCTTTGTTAAACTTAACGGCTTATGAATTTAAGATACGGCGCTCATCGCGAGACGGGCGTTTCCCATTGACGCCCACATGGTCCCATGATATCCCAGAAGTGCACTGCAAGAGGGCCATTAAGCGCCCATCAATCGCAAAGCCAAGGCGTCTTTTTCTCCAGAGGCGTCGGATGGAGTATTGTTCATCCGGCTGGCGAAGCTGTGCCTGAATTTGAGGGTCCCGGGCAGCTGAGTTCCGTTCGGGCCCTTTCGGAAACGGATGTTTCGTGTCATGAGCCGCTTCCTTTCAAATGCGACCAACAGGATCGATTCCAAGGGCAGGGTTTCCGTGCCTGCGGCTTTTCGGTCCGTTTTGGCCCAGCGCAACGTCCAGGAGCTGTATTGCTTTCAGGACTTTGTCTTTCCGGCGATCAGCGTCGGCGGCCCGGACCTTCTCGAAAGGTTCGAGCGGCAGATTGCTGCGGAGGATCCGTTTTCGCCGGATGCGAACGAGATGTCGCTTCTCATTCATGGTGGCGGGGTCTTCATGAAGCTCGACGCCGAAGGGCGGCTGATGGTCACGGATTTCATCCGCGACTTTACGGGCATCTCGGACGAGGTGGCCTTTGTCGGTCGGGCGGATCATTTTCAGCTGTGGCAGCCGCGTGCATTTCAGGCCGCCCAGACACAGGCACGAGGGGGGCGCAGGCCGGCGGGCAGGCACCCCGGATAAAACGAGGGCATGGAATGGCGGCGAATCCTGGCGGAGGTTCAACTGATGCCGGTGGCGGACCGGTTCGCCACATTCCGGTTCTTCTTGCCGAGGTGCTTTCGGCGCTTCAGCCCGCTTCCGGAAAAGTCATTCTCGACGGGACCTTCGGTGCAGGCGGCTATACGTCAGCCATTCTTGCGGCTGGGGCGGACGTGATTGCGCTGGATCGCGACCCGACGGCAATTGCCGCCGGTCAGGAAATGGTCGCCGCCCACGCCGGTCACCTCGAACTCATTCAATCGCAGTTCTCCAATCTTGCTGATCACGCGCCGACTGACGGGCTCGACGGTGTCGTGCTCGATATCGGCGTTTCGTCGATGCAGCTCGATGAAGCCGAGCGCGGCTTCTCCTTCCAGAAGGACGGCCCACTCGATATGCGCATGTCGGGTTCCGGTGTCTCTGCCGCCGACGTCGTCAATCGCGCCAAGGTGGCGGAGCTCATCCGCATCTTTCATTTTCTGGGCGAAGAGGATCAGGCGCCCCGCATCGCCCACGCCATCGAGAAACGCCGGGCGGAAAAGCCGTTCGAGACGACGCGCGATCTTGCAGGGCTCATCGAGCTGGTGACGCCGCGCAAGATGAAGGACAAGATTCATCCGGCGACTCGCGTTTTCCAAGCGCTCCGCATCTTCGTCAATGACGAGCTTGGGGAATTGGGGCAGGCGCTCTTTGCTGCCGAACGCGTCTTGAAACCGGGCGGTCGCCTCGTCGTCGTTACCTTCCATTCGCTCGAAGACCGTATCGTCAAGAAATTCTTCTCCGATCGCGCCGGCAAGGCTTCGGGCTCTCGTCATCTGCCGGTGGCGCATGAGCGCGCCGCGACTTTCGAACCGCTCGGGAAATCAATGATTGCTGCAGGCAAGGCGGAAGCCGAGGCAAATCCGCGGGCGCGTTCGGCCAAGCTGCGGGCCGGCATTCGTACGCATGCGACGGCTGAAGCCGCGGATATGTCGATCTTCGGGTTGCCCAATCTTGCCAGCCTCGGAAAGCTTGGGGGTTGAAATGCTGAGAACGTTCGACGTCGTACTGATCGGCATCATGACGGCGGCAGCTGCGGTCACCTACACGATCAAGCACCGCGCAGAGCTGAAGCTCGAAGAGGTTCATCGCCTCGAGGCCGAGATCAAGCTCGAAAAGGACACCATTGATCTGCTCAAGGCAGACTGGGCGCTGCAGTCGCAGCCTAACCGGCTGGAGCGGCTGGTGAACGCATACAACGACGAACTCAAGCTGCAGCCGACGGACTCGACGGCGCTTGTTCATCTGCGTGAGTTGCCGATGCTGAAGTCGCAGGTTCCGGTTCCGGCAACTACCGAGGCCAAGAACCGCGCGAAGCCGGGCGCAGGCGCGGGAATGGCCGTTGCCGCCAAGGCGCCGCCGGCTCCTGCCGCGCGTCCAGAAGAAGAGGACCTCATGTCAACCGGATCGGTGGAGTAGCCATGTCGTTCCTCTCTCGCATTATGGTGCTGAAGAGCCAGGCGCACTTTTCCTCCGGCGTCTATAACCGTTTCGGCGGCCCATCGGCGAGCTTGCCGCTCGAGGGATCGCGCAAGAAGCGAGCCAGTCAGGCAAAAAGCCGCGTCGGTCTCCTCATCCTGGGGTTCACCGCAATTTACGGCATCATCGGCGGGCGCTTGGTAGAATATGCGCTGAAGGATCCGGAGGTTGTCTCCAGCATCCTGCCGCCCGATCGTCTGATGGCATCGCGTCCGGATATTCTCGACCGCAACGGCGAGGTGCTGGCAACCGACATCCGCACGGTTTCGCTCTTCGCCGAACCGAACAAGATCGTCGATGTGGATGAGGCGATCGAGAAGCTCTCGACCGTTTTGCCGGATCTCGACGCGAAGGGCACTTACAAGAAACTGTCCGTCAAGAGCTCGCATTTCGCATGGCTTCGCCGGCAACTGACGCCGAAGCAGCAGAGCCAGATTCTGGCGCTTGGCATTCCCGGCATCGGTTTTCGTCCGGAAAAGCGCCGCTTCTATCCGGGTGGCCCGACGGCCTCGCACATCCTCGGTTACGTGAACATCGACAACCGCGGCGTCAGCGGCATGGAGAAGTACATCGACGACCAGGGGCTCGCCGATCTGGCATCGGTGGGCATGACCAGCGATCAGCCGCTTGAGCCGGTCAAACTCTCGATCGACCTGCGTGTCCAGAACATCGTGCGCGATGTCGTGTCCAGCGCGGTGATCAATTATGAAGCGAAGGGGGCCGGCGCCGTCGTTCTCGACGTTCACACGGGCGAGGTCCTGGCGTTGGCTTCGGCGCCCGACTTCGACCCGAACAATCCGGAAGGGGGCGCCAAGGAAGGCTGGCTGAACCGCATGTCGAACGGAACGTTCGAAATGGGCTCGACCTTCAAGACGTTCAGCACGGCCATGGCGCTCGACAGCGGCAAGGTTACCCTCAACTCCAGCTTCGACGCCACCCGGCCGATCCGCATCGGCGGCTTCACCATCCATGATTTCCATGGTCAGGGCCGATGGCTGACCGTGCCGGAAATCTTCGAATATTCGTCCAATATCGGTACGGCGAAGATGATCGATCTCGTCGGCATGGATTTGCAGAAGGAATACCTGACACGCTTCGGTCTGCTGACGAAGATGAAGACCGAGCTGCCGGAAGTGAAGATGCCGAGCCAGCCGAAGGTCTGGAAGAAGATCAACTCGATCACGATTTCCTTCGGTCACGGCGTGTCCACGACACCGTTGCAGACAGCGGTCGCCGGCGCCGCACTCGTCAACGGAGGCAAGCTCATCGAGCCGACTTTCCTGCCGCGGACGCGAGAGCAGGCAGATGAGGCCGCAGAGGTCATCGTCAAGAAGAGCACCAGCGACAACATTCGCTACCTTTTCAAATTGAACGGCCTCAAGGGCTCCGGGCGCAATGCCGACGTTCCGGGCTTCAATGTCGGCGGCAAGACGGGCACGGCCGACAAGGTCGTCAACGGTCGCTATGCGAGTAACCTGAACTTCAACGCATTCCTCGCAGCGTTCCCGATCGATAATCCACAATATGTTGTGCTGACCTTCTGCGACGAGCCGCATAACGGCGAAAAGGGCCAGAACATCGCCGCTTATACGGCTGCACCGATGGTCAAGAACATCATCAGGCGCGCCGCGCCGATCCTTGGGGTCGAACCGCAATTCGGCGAAGACGGGTCGGCCTTGCTGGTGTCTTATTGAGTGTGAATGAATATTAGCGCCGATTCGCGTGGGGTGGTCGGCGTGAGAAGAGAAAAGACATTCAATGAAACTGCGGGACATCGCCGGAAGTGCGTTTCCGGAAATCAAGGAACAACTCGAAGGGCCGCTGGGCGGGTTGGAGATCTCCGGCCTTTCAGCCGATAGCCGCAAGATCGAGGCTGGAATGGCATTCGTTGCCGTCGCCGGTTCGAAGGCCGACGGCGCCAGCTTTATCGCCGATGCCGCCAAACACGGTGCGGCGCTGATCGTTTCCTCGCAATCCGTCGAGGCTTCCATTCCGGTCCTTCCGGTCAAGGAACCGCGCCGCTTTCTTTCAGTCGCCGCGGCGAATTTCTATCGCAGGCAGCCGGAGACGATGGTTGCCGTAACCGGCACGGCGGGCAAGACCTCGGTGGCGTCCTTCACGCGCCAGATCTGGACCTATGCCGGACACCCGGCAGCCATGATCGGTACGACCGGCGTCGTTTCTCCGACCCGCAACCAATATGGCTCGCTGACCACGCCCGATCCGGTTTCGCTCCACAAACTGCTCGCCGATCTCGCTGACGAGGGCGTCACGCACGCTTCGATGGAGGCATCGAGTCATGGGCTCGATCAATGCCGCCTCGACGGCGTGCGGCTTTCGGCTGCCGCCTTCACCAATCTCGGCCGCGATCACATGGACTATCACCCCACGGTGGAAAGCTACATGGCTGCCAAGATGCGGCTGTTCGATACGCTGCTGCCGAAGGGCTCGCCCGCCATCATCTTCGCTGATGATGCCTGGTCCGAGCAGGCGATCAAGGCGGCCAGAGAAGCGGGCCATGATGTCCGCACCGTCGGCCGCAAGGGTGATTATCTGACGCTCAAGCGGGTCGAGCACTTCCGCCACAAGCAGATCGCCGAGGTGCATGCCGGGGACGAGATTTTCGAGGTCGATATTCCATTGGCCGGCGATTTCCAGATCGCCAACGCACTGGTTGCGGCTGCGCTCGCCATGTCCACCGGCGTTCCGGCCAAGACGGCCATGGCGGCGCTGGAGAAGCTGCAGGGCGCCTCCGGCCGTCTCGAACTCGTCGGCCATACGAAGGATGGCGCGCTTGCCTATGTCGATTACGCGCACAAGCCGGATGCGCTCGCCAATGTTCTGGAATCTGTCCGCCCGTTCACCACGGGCCGTGTGATCGTCGTCTTCGGCTGCGGCGGCGATCGGGACCGGGGCAAGCGCCCGATCATGGGCGAGATCGCCTGCCGCCTTGCGGATGTTGTGATCGTCACCGATGACAATCCTCGTTCGGAGGAGCCTTCGGCGATCCGCGCCGAGATTATGGCGGCGGCGCCATGTGCCACTGAAATCCCTGATCGTTCGAAAGCGATCTATCAGGCCGTCGAAATGCTGAAATCCGGCGATACCTTGATCGTCGCGGGCAAGGGGCATGAAGAGGGACAGACCATCGGGAGTGTGACGCTGCCCTTCTCCGATCATGCCGAGGTGCGTGAGGCTTTGGAGGAGCTGAAATCGTGAGCTGGCTTTGGACGACGGAAGACATGATCAACGCCATGGCGGGCCGCCCGTTCGGCACGCTTCCTGAAGGCATTACCGGCATTTCGATCGACAGCCGCACGATAAGCCCAGGCGAAGCCTTCTTTGCCATCAAAGGCGACCGGGTCGACGGCCACGACTACGCCTCGATGGCCATGGCGAACGGCGCAACGCTCCTCGTCGTCAGCGAAGCCCGTCTTTCGGGGCTCGGCCGGCTGACGGTTCCGATGATCGTCGTCGATGACGTCCTTGCCGCCCTCGGGCGGTTGGCCGTCGCATCGCGGCGGCGTTCGCGGGCGCAGATCATCGCCGTCACGGGCTCGGTCGGCAAGACGACGACCAAGGAGATGCTCCGCCACGTGCTTTCGCCGTCGGGTAAGGTGCATGCCTCGGTCGCGTCCTTCAACAATCATTGGGGCGTGCCGCTGACGCTCGCGCGCATGCCGCTCGACACGCATTACGGCGTCTTCGAAGTCGGCATGAACCATCCGGGCGAGATCCGTCCGCTCGTGCAGATGATCCGGCCGCATGTTGCCGTCATCACGACAATCGCTCCGGCACATCTCGGCAATTTCAACAGCATCACGGAAATCGCCGCGGCAAAGGCCGAGATACTCGAAGGCCTTGCGCCCGGCGGGCATGTTGTGCTCAACCGGGACAATGAGCAGTACGATTTCCTGGAGCAGAGGGCGCAATCGCTCGGTGTCCAGAACATCCATTCCTTCGGCCAGCATGCCAAGGCGGAGTTCCGTCTTGCCGAATTCAACGGTTCGGATGAAAGCTCAGCGCTCTGGCTGACGATCGACGGCGAGACGCTCGAAGTGGCGATCGGCGCGCCCGGACGGCACATTGCTGAAAACGCACTGGCCGCCCTCGGCGTCGTCACCCTCGTCAACGCCGATCTGGACAAGGCAATCGCGGCGCTGGCCACTCTGCAGCCTGAAAAAGGCAGGGGCCGCCGCCACAAGCTTTCGATCGGGAATGGCAGCTTTAAGCTGATCGACGAAAGCTACAATGCCAATCCCGCTTCCATGCGCGCTGCAATCGCGCTGCTTGCGGCGGCTGATCCGGCTGGCCACGGGCGGCGCATCGCGGTGCTCGGCGACATGCTGGAGATGGGCGACTATGCGCAAGAACTCCATTCGGAGCTTTCCGAGCCGCTGCTTGCGGCCGGCATCGAACATGCCTGGCTCGCAGGCAAGGAGATGACGGCGCTGAAGGATGCTCTTCCGGATAGCGTGCACGTCGAATACCGGGAGACGGCGGAAGAACTCGCAAAATATGCATTGAACTCGGTCGCGCCAGGCGACGTGTTGATGGTGAAGTCGTCACTGGGGATTGGGTTTGGCAAGATTGTCGCCGCGCTCCTTGACAAGTTTACGCCATTTGCCGACACGCAACGCGAACTTTGACCGGGTAAACAAGGGGCCCTGAATGCTGATTTGGCTAGTCGAACTGTCGGACCATCTGAAATTTCTGAACTTGTTCAGATACATTACCTTCCGCACGGGTGCCTCCCTCTTCACTTCCGCTCTCATCGTCTTTCTCTTCGGGCCGGCGATCATCAAGTCGCTCCGCATTCGGCAGGGCAAGGGCCAGCCGATCCGCGCGGACGGGCCTCAGACGCATTTCAAGAAGGCCGGCACTCCGACGATGGGCGGGCTGATGATCCTTGCCGGCATCGTCGGCGCCTCGCTGCTATGGGCCGACCTTTCGAATGTCTACGTCGTCGCGACGCTGCTCGTCACCCTCGGCTTCGGCGCGATCGGCTTCTATGACGATTATCTCAAGGTCACCAAGCAGAGCGACAAGGGCTTTTCGGGCAAGGCGCGCCTCGGCATCGAATTCATCATCGCAGGCATCGCGGTCTATTTCATGATGCGCACGGCGCTTGCCTCCGGTACGGCAGGCTCGACCTTCGGCTCCTCGGTCGCCTTTCCCTTCTTCAAAGATTTCATGGTCGATCTCGGCATCATGTTCGTGGTCTTCGGCGGTTTCGTCATCGTCTCGGCGGGCAACGCAGTCAACTTGACGGATGGCCTGGACGGGCTGGCGATCGTTCCGGTGATGATTGCTGCCGCCTCC
Organism: Rhizobium sp. SVR5-2C; assembly: GCF_056755115.1. Classification (NCBI taxonomy): domain Bacteria; kingdom Pseudomonadati; phylum Pseudomonadota; class Alphaproteobacteria; order Hyphomicrobiales; family Rhizobiaceae; genus Rhizobium; species Rhizobium sp. SVR5-2C. Next base: position 32,926 of record NZ_JBNDHT010000004.1, read on the forward strand.
TTCGGCGTCATCGCCTATCTTGCCGGTAACGCGGTCTTTGCGAACTATCTGCAGATCAATTTCGTGCCCGGCACCGGCGAGCTTGCCGTCGTCCTGGGCGCCGTCATCGGTGCGGGCCTCGGCTTCCTCTGGTTTAACGCGCCGCCCGCCGCAATCTTCATGGGCGATACTGGTTCTCTCGCGCTCGGTGGCACGATCGGAACCGTTGCTGTCGCCACCAAACACGAGATCGTCATGGCGATCATCGGCGGTCTCTTCGTCGCGGAAACGCTCTCCGTCATCATCCAGGTCGGGTTCTTCAAGATGACCGGACGCCGGGTCTTCCTGATGGCGCCGATCCATCACCACTTCGAAAAGAAGGGCTGGACTGAAAGCCAGGTGGTCATTCGTTTCTGGATCGTCGCCGTCGGCCTTGCGCTGCTTGGCCTTTCCACCCTCAAGCTGCGGTGAGCGGACCATGATTCCGGTCACCACGCTCGCTGGAAAAAAGGTTGCGCTCTTCGGGCTCGGCGGCTCGGGGCTCGCCACGGCCCGGGCGCTGGTTGCAGGCGGCGCCGACGTGACCGCATGGGATGACAATCCCGATAGCGTTGCGGCCGCGAGCGCGGAGGGCATCCGGACGGGCGATCTCCACAACATCGACTGGTCTTCGCAGTCGCTATTTGTGCTCTCCCCGGGCGTACCGCTGACGCATCCGAAGCCGCACTGGACGGTCGATCTCGCGCGGGCCGCCGGTGTTGATATCGTCGGCGACGTGGAACTCTTCGTCCGCGAACGCCGGGCGCACGCGCCGGATTCCCCGTTCATTGCGATTACCGGCACGAACGGCAAGTCGACCACCACCGCACTGATCGCGCATATCCTGAAATCCACCGGCCGGGATACGCAGCTTGGCGGCAACATCGGCACCGCGGTGCTGACGCTCGATCCGCCGAAGCCCGCGCGCTATTATGTCGTCGAGTGCTCATCCTATCAGATCGACCTTGCGCCGACGCTAAACCCGTCTGCTGGCATTCTGCTTAACCTCACGCCTGACCATCTCGATCGCCACGGCACGATGCAGCATTATGCCGACGTCAAGGAACGGCTGGTCGCGGGCAGCAGGACGGCCGTCGTTGGCGTCGACGACAGCTATTGCGAAATGATCGCTGACCGTATCGAGCGGGCAGGGACGAAGGTGGTCCGCATTTCGCGCCGGCACGCGCTGGCTGACGGTATCTATGCCGAAGGCGCCAAGATCATGCAGGCGTCTTCCGGTACCGCTCTGCCGATCGCCGATCTTACCGGTATCCAGACGCTTCGCGGCAGCCACAATGCGCAGAATGCCGCTGCTGCGGTTGCGGCCTGCCTCGCCGTCGGGGTATCGCCCGAGGAGATTCGCGCCGGGCTTGCCTCCTTCCCCGGCCTCAAGCATCGCATGCAGCCGGTGGGCAGGCGCGGCAATGTCGTCTTTGTCAATGATTCGAAGGCGACGAATGCCGACGCTGCGGCGCCGGCGCTGTCGAGCTACGATCGCATCTATTGGATCGCCGGCGGCCTGCCGAAGACGGGCGGCATCACGACGCTGGCGCCGTTCTTCCCGCGCGTCGCCAAGGCCTACCTGATCGGCGAGGCGGCGGCGGAGTTTGCTGCGACGTTGGGTGAAGCCGTGCCATACGAGATTTCCGGGACGCTGGAGCGGGCTGTCGCGCATGCGGCTGCCGACGCGGAAAAAGATGAGACTGGCCCTGTCGCGGTGATGTTATCCCCGGCTTGCGCAAGCTTCGACCAGTACAAGAACTTCGAAGTCAGGGGCGATGCATTTGTCAGCCATGTGGCAGCGCTCGATGGAGTGACCATGCTGATCGGTTCGGCAACAGGAGATAAATGACATGGTAAGCCGCGCGGAACGTGGGCCTTTGGCCGATTGGTTTTGGACCATCGACCGCTTTTTCCTTGCGATGTTCATCTTCCTCATGGGCATCGGCTTCATGCTCTCCTTCGCGGCCTCGCCGGCGGTTGCCGAGCGTATCGGGCTTGAGCCCTTCCATTTCGTAAAGCGCCACGCGGCCTTCATGATCCCGTCGATAGCCGTCATGATCGGGCTTTCCTTCCTGACGCCGCGCCAGGTGCGGCGGACAGCGATCGTGCTGCTCGTCGTCTCGCTGGCGATGATGCTTCTGGCGCTTTTCTTCGGGGTCGAGGTCAAGGGTTCCCGCCGCTGGGTAACGCTCGCCGGCCTCTCGATCCAGCCGTCGGAATTCATGAAGCCGGCCTTCGTCGTCGTCTGTGCCTGGCTTTTCGCCGAGCATGCGCGCCAGCCCGAAATCCCCGGCAATCTCTTTGCGATCATCCTCTTCGGCATGGTTGCTTCGCTTCTGGTCGCTCAGCCCGACCTTGGCCAGACGATCCTGACGACCGCTGTCTGGGGCGGCATGTTCTTCATGGCCGGCATGCCCTGGATATGGATCATTCTGCTCGGCGTCGGCGGCGTGGGCGGTCTGGTCACGGCCTATTATGTCTTCCCGCACGTGGCGGGACGAATAGACAAGTTCATGACCGGCGAGGGCGATACGTTTCAGATCGACACCGCCCGTGAGGCCATCATCCGTGGCGACTGGTTTGGCCAGGGCCCGGGCGAAGGCATCGTCAAGCGCATCATCCCGGACGCCCATACCGACTTCATCTTCTCTGTCGCTGCCGAGGAGTTCGGCATCGTTTTCTGTATCGCACTCGTTTTGCTGTTCACGGTCCTTGTTTTGAGAGGGTTGTCGCACGCATATAAGGAGAAGAACGATTTCAACCGGTTTGCCGTTGCTGGCCTCGTGCTGCAGATGGGCATCCAGTCGATCATCAATATCGGCGTCAATCTCGAACTGCTTCCGGCAAAGGGCATGACGCTGCCGCTGATTTCCTATGGCGGCTCGTCCATGGTCGCGATCTGTGTCACCGCCGGTTTCATTCTCGCGCTGACGCGCCATCGCCCGGAAAAACGTGCCCAGGAGCGGAGCCTCTTCCGCGTGCCGCACGGAATGCCGGCGGAGTAAGATAATGGCTATGTGCGGCGTTAACCCCCTCACCCTAGCCCTCTCCCCGACGGGGAGAGGGGACGCCTGCGGCCCGGCATTTGCCCTTCTCCCCTCGGAGAGAAGGGGCCGGCAGGCGGATGAGGGGGTATATGCCGTTGAAAGGCGAATCCCATGAATAAAGGCATTGTCCTGCTTGCCGCCGGAGGAACCGGCGGCCACGTCTTTCCCGCGGAGGCTTTGGCCTACGAGCTGAAGGCGCGCGGTTATTCCGTTCACCTCGTAACCGACAGCCGGGCCGAGCGCTTTGCCGGTAAGTTCCCCGCAGACGAAATCCATGTCGTGCCGTCGGCGACGATCGGTTCGAAGAACCCGGTTGCCGTCGCCCGCTCGCTCTGGACGCTCTGGACTGGAATGCGGGCGGCGAAGAGGTTGATCCAGCGCGTCAAGCCCTCGGTCGTCGTCGGCTTCGGCGGATATCCGACCGTGCCGCCGCTGCTTGCGGCCACACGTCTCGGCGTACCGTCGATGATCCACGAGCAGAATGCGGTGATGGGCCGGGCCAACAAGGCACTGGCGCAGCGTGTGCAGGCCATTGCGGGCGGCTTTCTGCCGGAGAACGGCGGCGCTTACCCCGAGAAGACCGTAACGACCGGCAACCCTGTCCGTCCGGTGATTATCGAAGCTGCGAAGGTGCCATACAAGCCTTCCCATGCCGGTGAGCCCTTCAACCTCGTCGTCTTCGGCGGCAGCCAGGGTGCCCAATATTTCTCGAAGGCAATGCCGACGGCCATCAGCCTGCTCGACGACGAACTGCGTGCGCGGTTGCGCATCACCCAGCAGGTGCGTCCCGAAGACATGGAGATGGTCAGCGGCTGTGTCGCACAGCTCCGCATGGGTGCGGATATTGCGCCGTTCTTCACTGACATGGCGGAGCGTCTTGCGAATGCGCATCTGGTGATTTGCCGTTCGGGTGCCTCGACTGTTTCGGAAATTTCCGTGATCGGCCGCCCTGCCGTGCTGGTGCCTTATCCGCATGCGCTTGATCACGATCAGGCAGCAAATGCCGCTGCTCTTGCCGCGACAGGCGGTGCCAAGGTCATCGCGCAGTCCGAGCTGTCCTCGGAGAAGATCGCGTCGATCCTGACCCAAGCGATGAACGACCCGGAGAAGCTTGCCCGCATGGCAGCGGTGGCAAAGCAGGCTGGGAAACCGGACGCTGCGAACTTGCTTGCCGGCATGGTTGAGGCTATTGCCGCCGTACGTACGATTGCAGACTTCAAGGGGGCGCACACATGAAACTGCCGAAGGCCATAGGTCTCGTCCATTTCATCGGTATCGGTGGCATCGGCATGAGCGGCATCGCCGAGGTGCTGCACAATCTCGGCCACAGGGTTCAGGGATCTGACCAGTCCGACGGCGCCAACGTGCAGCGCCTGCGCGACAAGGGCATCAAAGTCTCCGTCGGCCACAAGGCCGAAAACCTGGGCGACGCCGAGGTCGTGGTCGTCTCGACCGCCATCAAGAACGAAAACCCGGAGCTCATCGCCGCGCGCGAAAAGCTGTTGCCGGTCGTGCGCCGCGCGGAGATGCTTGCCGAGCTGATGCGCTTCCGCAATGCGATCGCCATCGGCGGCACGCACGGCAAGACGACGACAACATCGTTGGTCGCGGCGCTGCTTGAGGCGGGCGGGCTTGATCCGACTGTCATCAATGGCGGCATCATCAACGCCTATGGTACGAACGCCCGCATGGGCGAGGGCGAGTGGATGGTCGTTGAGGCCGATGAGTCCGACGGCACCTTCCTAAAGCTTCCAGCCGATGTTGCGGTCGTCACCAACATCGATCCCGAACATCTCGATCACTATGGCAATTTCGACGCCGTCCGCGCCGCGTTCCGGCAGTTTGTCGAAAACGTTCCGTTTTACGGCTTCGGCGTCATGTGCCTTGACCATCCTGAAGTGCAGGCTCTTGTCAGCCGCATCGAGGATCGCAAGGTTGTCACCTACGGCGAAAATCCGCAGGCCGATGTCCGCTTCATGAATGTGCGTATCGACGGCGCGCGGTCGATCTTCGATGTCGAAATCCGCCGCCGCCGCACGGGGCAGGTGATCCGGCTCGATGATCTCGTGATGCCGATGCCCGGCCGGCACAACATTTCAAATGCAACGGCCGCTATCGCGGTTGCCCACCGTCTCGGCATTTCGAACGCAGACATCGCGAAAGGACTTGCCTCCTTCGGTGGTGTCAAGCGGCGCTTCACCCTCACCGGCGAGTGGAATGGCGTTCAGATCTTCGACGACTACGGACATCACCCCGTCGAGATCAAGGCCGTCCTGAAGGCGGCGCGGGAGGCCTGCAAGGGCCGCGTCATTGCCGTTCACCAGCCGCATCGCTACACCCGCCTATCGAGTCTGTTCGAGGAGTTTGCCGGCTGCTTCAATGACGCGGACAACATCCTCCTCGCTCCGGTCTATGCCGCGGGCGAAGACCCGATCGAAGGCGCGAATTCCGAAGCGCTGGTTTCACGCATCAAGGCGGGCGGCCATCGAAACGCGCGTTTACTTGCCACGCCGGAGCTTCTACCGGAAATGATCGCTGAGATTGCAAAGCCAGGCGATTTTGTGGTTCTGTTAGGGGCAGGGAGTATTACTTACTGGGCAGCCGCGCTGCCCGGGCAACTGGAAGGCCTTTCGGGAAAATCCGCATGAAACAGGTGAATGGGGAAAAGCTTCTCAAGTCTCTAGGCGCAGGTGTGAAAGACATCCGCGGCCGCATCACGCCGGATGCCCCGATGGACCGCGTCACGTGGTTCCACGCTGGCGGCCTTGCCGAGCTGATGTTCCAGCCGCATGACGAGGCGGACCTGATCGCCTTCCTGAAGATCCTTCCGGAAGGGGTGCCGCTGACCGTCGTCGGCGTTGGTTCGAACATTCTCGTGCGCGATGGCGGCATTCCCGGTGTCGTGCTGCGTCTCTCCGCCAAGGGCTTCGGTGGGCTGGAGCTTGCGGGTGACAATCGCATTCTCGCGGGCGCTATCTGCCCGGACAAGCACGTAGCCGCAATGGCGATGGACAACGGCATCGGCGGTTTGCATTTCTATTATGGCATCCCCGGCAGCATCGGCGGAGCGGCACGCATGAACGCAGGCGCCAACGGCAGCGAGACCCGCGAACGTGTCGTCGAGGTCAATGCCATCGACCGCAAAGGCAAGAAGATCGTGCTGTCGAACAAGGAGATGGGGTATTCCTACCGCCATTCCGCTGCCTCGCCCGACCTGATATTTACGTCCGTGCTGTTCGAAGGCTACCCGGAGGATCGCGCGAAAATCCGTATCGAGATGGACGCTGTGCGGAATCACCGCGAGACGGTCCAGCCGATCCGCGAGAAGACCGGCGGCTCGACCTTCAAGAACCCGGAAGGCCATTCGGCCTGGAAGCTGATCGATGAAGCTGGTTGCCGCGGTCTTGTCATCGGCGGTGCGCAGATGTCGTCGCTTCACTGCAACTTCATGATCAACATGGGGCAGGCGACCGGCTACGATCTCGAGTATCTCGGCGAGCAAGTCCGCCGCGAAGTGTTCGAGAACTCCGGCATCAAGCTCGAATGGGAGATCAAGCGTCTCGGCGCCTTCATGCCGGGCCGCGAGGTGCGGCCGTTCCAGGGCGTGACCAGCGAATAAGAGCGCTTCAGCGCAGGGCTTTGCTGAAGGCGGTGTCGAACCTGACGCCGCCTTTGTCATCTGCGGCTTCGCCGATCGCCACATCCATCGTGTTGCTTGTCACCCGGACAAGACAGAAGCCGCCCATGAAGGCTGCCTTGGCCTTGAAGACGTCGATGCCGTTGACCTTGTAGGCCATCGGCGTGTCGTGCTCATGGCCGTGGAAGATGCCGATTATATTGTAGCCGCTGAGGGTTGCGAGCAGATCCTGACGTTCTGATTCATCCCACCAATGCGGCGTGCCGGTTCCAGCGTCGTCGAAGGTCTTCTTTTTCGGATCCCAACGCTCGACTGAAAAATGGTCCCAGCCATAATGCTGAAAGATGACGACTGGCCGGCCGTCGGCAGCGTAGGTCGCGAGATCCTCTTTCATCCAGCCGAGACCGCTGGCTGTGCCTTTGTTGGTGTCACCGCCGTATCGCTGCGCCTGTATGAGATGCAGGCCGCCCCAATTCCAGGAGTAATTGTCCGAGGCTTCGTCATAGTTGTCGACGGGCACCAGCGGCTTGAAGAAGACGCTCGGCTTGTGATTCATTTGCACGTAGTCGCGAAGCTCGTCGCGATACCAGTCGGTCTGCGGCGGGCGCCCATCCTGATCGAGATCGTGGTTGCCAAGCCCGACATAGACCGGGAAGTGCACCTGGTCCGGGCCGCGGCCCTGCTGGTAGCGATGCGAGAACTGCAGGAGCTGAGAGCCTTCGGCGAACTCCGCAGTCTGTCCGCCGCCATCGTCGGTGACGTCGCCGCAGACGATGATGCCTTGCGGGCGGGCGATACGCTGCCCTGCGGCGCTCAAGCCACTCGGCTTGCCGCCGATCGCGTCCGGCCACGTCTGGTGATGAATGTTATTGAGCGCCAGAATATGCCGCAGCAGATTCGCGTCGGTTTTGCCTTCCTGCTGGCAGTTCGGGCTGAGCCCGTCTCCGAAACGGCAGGCATGGACGTCGTTGATGACGAGGAAGGTAACGTTGACAGGTGGGATGGTTGCCGGCCGCGCGATCGATGGCATGGATAAGGCAACGCCAGCAGTCAGGCCCTGTGTCAGCAGTGATCGCCTTGTCAGCATCCCTGTTCTCGTCCGTTCTGAAGGAACAGTATGCTCAACGCCAACAGGCAGCAACAAAAAGGCCGCGGCGGTTTTCCGTCGCGGCCTTCGAACTTACGCAGACAGTCTCGATCAGACTTCGTCGCGACCGGACGCCAGGATGCAGATCAGCGTGATCACGGCGGCGAGGCCGAGATAGTAGCCGACATAGGTCATGCCGTAGGTTGCCTGCAGCCAGGTCGCGATATAGGGCGCCAGCGAGGCGCCGAAGATGCCGGCAAGGTTGAAGGTGATCGACGAGCCGGTGTAGCGCACTGCGGTCGGGAAGGGTGCCGCCAGCGCGGTGCCGATCAGGCCGTAGGTCATGCCCATGAGAGCCATCGCGACGATGGCGAAGACGACGATGCTTGCTTCGCCGCTGGTCATCAGGCCGGGCAGGAAGAAGGAGAAGATACCGATCAGGACCGTCGTCAGGATCAGCATCTCACGGCGTCCGAATCTCTCGGCGAGCTTGCCGACGATCGGGATGAAGATGCCGAAAACGACCGAGCCGATGATCTGGATTTCCAGCGCGTCCAGGAACGGTATCTTCAGGACCTTAACGTTGTAGGAGAGAAGATAGGCCGAACCGATATAGAACAGCACGAAGGTGGCGAGTGCCACGAAGGTGCCGAGGAAGAGGCTGCGTTTGTGCCTGCGGAAGAGTTCGCCGACCGGCACGGCAACACGCTCATGCTTGTCGATCGCCCTTTGGAAATCGGGCGTTTCGGTGATCGAAAGACGAACCCACAGGCCGATGGCGATCAGGATGATCGAGGCGATGAACGGCACGCGCCAGCCCCAGCTCAGCAGTGCATCCTGCGAGATGACCTGAAGAAGCAGCCAGAAGACCGCGGAGGACAGGAACAGGCCGACCGGGGCGCCGAGCTGCGGGAACATGCCGTACCAGTCGCGCTTGCCCTCCGGTGCGTTCTCGGTTGCCAGCAGGACCGCGCCGCCCCATTCGCCGCCGAGACCGAAGCCTTGGCCGAAGCGGCACAATGCCAGCAGAAGCGGTGCGACGACGCCGATGGAGTCGTAGGAGGGCAGGAGGCCGATAACAACCGTGGAAATTCCCATGGTGAGGAGAGCGGCGACCAGCGTCGTCTTGCGGCCAATCCTGTCGCCGAAGTGGCCGAAGACCACGGCGCCGAGAGGGCGCGCGAAGAAGGCGATCGAGAAGGTGGCGAAGGAGGCGAGGAGAGCGGTGGTCGGATCATTGTTCGGGAAGAACAGCGTCGGGAAGACCAGGACGGCTGCTGTCGCATAAACATAGAAATCGAAGAATTCGATCGTGGTGCCGACAAGGCTCGCGATCAGAACACGCGCCGGCGAATTGACTTGCGCACTGTTCGATGAAGCAGGTGTCGGCGATACGGTAGATATCGCTTCAGACATTTTCATTCCATTTTAGGATTTCATATTGAGGGCGGCCCTCGACGGGGTCGCCGGCGTCTTAACGCAATTTTTAGTGCACGCAAACGTTAAGTAAGCAAGAAAGTGATGAAATTGGACGCCCAGGCATGAGGATCATTTCCTGCGTGGCGCCCGTTGACCGGTGTGCTTCTGGTTGGCCTGCCTGGAAATTGCTCGACAAGGCACAGGGACTGGGGCCTTCTCCAGATGTCTCGCAGGTTACCATGTGCCGATTTTTCATGCTCTGAGCGAACTTCAGCAGGCGGCCGCAAGGCGCTGATTTGGAGTCGAAAACTTAGAGGCACCCGCCAGCTCAGAGGCGTTCGAAATCGTGGCCGCGGACGATCGGTTAATAAAAGTAAACACTTCATTAACCATAATGTTGTCTTATCCCTACGCTGTCTGAAGTGAGCCGGATTCGCCGGCAAGTGTGGCGCAAACCACGAAACGCAGGCTGAAAGTTATTTTGGGGGTAAGTATGAGTCGCAAGCATGTCGCTGTCCTGATGGGCGGATTTTCTTCGGAGAGACCGGTAAGTCTGTCTTCGGGAACGGCTTGCGCGGATGCTCTCGAAGCCGAAGGCTTTCAGGTTACCCGCATTGACGTCGATCGCGACGTTTCCGCGAAGCTTGAGGCGCTTCGTCCCGATGTCGTCTTCAACGCGCTGCATGGTCCTTTCGGTGAGGACGGCACGATTCAGGGCATCCTGGAATATCTCGAAATTCCCTACACGCATTCGGGCGTCCTGGCCTCTGCGCTTGCGATGGACAAGGGCAAGGCGAAGGGGGTTGCCGCTGCGGCAGGCATTCCGGTTGCGCAATCAGAGGTCATCAATCGCTTTGCCTTCCCGCCCGAGCACCCGATGGCGCCTCCCTATGTGGTGAAGCCCGTTCGCGAGGGGTCGAGCTTCGGGGTCCTGATCGTTCAAGAGGATCAGTCGCATCCGCCGCAGATCATCAGCTCGCCTGAGTGGCGCTACGGCGAAGAAGTCATTGTCGAGCGGTACGTTTATGGCCGTGAGCTTACCTGCGGCGTCATGGGCGACAAGGCTCTTGGCGTGACCGAGGTGGTGCCGCAGGGTCACAACTTCTATGACTATGACGCCAAGTACGCGGCCGGCGGCTCAAAACACGTCATTCCGGCGAAAATTTCACCGAATATTTACCAAAAAATACAAACATTGGCGTTAAGGGCGCATCAAGCAATTGGTTGTCGCGGCGTTAGTCGGTCCGACTTCCGCTATGACGATCGGTTCTCCGAAGACGGTGAAGTTATCTGGCTGGAAGTGAATACCCAGCCCGGCATGACGCCAACCTCCCTTGTGCCCGAAATGGCCGGCCATGCCGGTTATTCCTTTGGTGAGTTTCTGCGCTGGATGGTGGAGGACGCTTCTTGTTCTCGTTGACGGTCAAAAGGATAGGTCGCCCGAGTCGTCAATCGGTCATCGCTCTGCCTGAGGGCGATGGCCGGATGGTTCTGCCGCGCCCGCTGCGCCGTATCGTGCGCTTCCTCGTCAGCCTGGGAAGTGGCCGTATCCATATTCCGGCCCATGCGGGTACGGTCTCCGCTCTGGTGTTCTTCGCGGCGACCGGTCTCTACGGAATGTCGCTCGGCGGCCATACGGAAGCGGTCGCGCAGGCGACGACGACGGCGGCCGGATTCGCGATCGAAGATGTGAAGGTCTCCGGCAATTCGGCGACCTCGGAAATCGAGATTCTCCAGCTTCTCGGGCTTGATGGCACGACGTCGCTGGTGGCGCTCGATGTCGATGCTGCGCGCCAGAAGATTGCCAAGCTTCCCTGGGTCGAAAGCGTCGAGGTCAGGAAAGTCTATCCGAAGACGATCGAGGTGAAGCTGAAGGAGCGCCAGGCCTATGCGATCTGGCAGCACGGGCAGGAACTTTCGCTGATCGAGAAGAACGGCAGCGTGATCGCGCCGCTTCGCGACAACAGGTTCTCGTCGCTGCCTCTCGTCGTCGGCCGCGATGCGGAAACAGCTGCGGTTTCGCTCGAAGGCGAGTTTGCGAAGTGGCCCGACATCAAGTCGCGCGTGAAGGCTTATGTTTGGGTCTCCAGCCGCCGCTGGGATTTGCACATGGACAACGGCATCGTCGTGAAGCTGCCCTCGGAGGACGTCGATCAGGCGCTCGCCAGACTCTCGAAATTCGACAAGGAACAAGATCTTCTGGCGCGTGACATCGCAGCCGTCGATCTCAGGTTGGCGGACAGGACCGCAATCCAACTGACCCCGGAGGCCATGGCGCGCCGGCAGGTCGTTCTCGATCAGCGGACCAAGGATTTGAAAAAGGCGGGGCAGAATATATGAGCTTGTTCGGTTCATCCCATTTTGGATTGCCGCGCCTGAAGCCGCTTTCGTCGAAGCGGTCTCACATCGTTTCGGTGCTCGACATCGGCTCGACCAAGGTCGTCTGCATGATCGGCCGTCTGACGCCACGGGAAGAGAGTGAAATCCTTCCGGGCCGTACGCACAACATCGAAATCATCGGCATTGGTCATCAGCGCTCGCGCGGTATCAAGACCGGTGTCATCGCCGATCTCGATGCGCTCGAGAGTGTGATCCGTCTCGCCGTCGACGCGGCCGAGCGCATGGCGGGTCTTACCGTCGAAAGCCTGATCGTCAACTTGACTGCCGGCCGTCTCGGAAGCGACGTTTACACGGCGACGATCGATCTCGGCGGGCAGGAAGTCGAGCTGAACGATCTCAAGAAAGTGCTTGCAGCCGCTTGCCAGCAGTCGCTGCGCCAGGATCGCGCTGTGCTCCACTCGCTTGCCACCGGCTTTTCGCTCGATGGCGAACGCGGTATCCGCGATCCGCTTGCGATGTTCGGCGATGTTCTCGGCGTCGACATGCATGTCGTGACTGCCGAACGTGCCGCTTTGAAGAACCTCGAGCTTAGCGTCAATCGCGCACATCTCTCCGTCGAAGGTATCGTGGCAACGCCCTACGCGTCGGGTCTTGCCGCTCTCGTGGACGACGAGGTCGAGCTCGGCTGCTGCGCGATCGACATGGGTGGCGGCACGACGACGCTCTCGGTCTTTGCGGAAGGCAAGCTTGTTCATACCGATGCGGTCGGCCTTGGCGGTCACCACGTCACCACCGATCTGGCGCGCGGTCTTTCGACCCGTATCGAAGATGCGGAGCGTCTGAAGGTCGTTCATGCTTCGGCGTTCTCGAATTCTTCCGACGAGCGCGAGCTGATCTCCATCCCGCCGATCGGCGAGGATGAGCGCGATCAGCCGACTCAGGTGCCGCGCGCGCTCGTCTCGCGCATCGTGGCTGCGCGCATCGAGGAAACGATGGAATTGATTCGCGACCGTATCCAGCGCTCGGGCTTCAGCCCCATCGTCGGAAAGCGCGTCGTGCTGACGGGCGGTGCCAGCCAGCTCACCGGTCTTGCGGAAGTGGCGCGGCGCATTCTCGCCCGCAACGTTCGCATCGGCCGCCCGATGGGCGTCTCTGGCCTGCCGACGGCAGCCAAGGGCCCGGCCTTTTCGACGGCGGTCGGCCTGATGATCTATCCGCAGGTCGCGGACATGGAAACACATGCGTCACAGAGCGGTCTGCTCATGTCGCTTGGGGGTAATAACAGCCGCATCGCCCGGATGGGCCAGTGGCTGAAGGAAAGCTTCTGAAATTGAGTGAATTGGCCGGCGTGGCGATGCGGCCATAGAGAGAAGGAACTGGTAACATGACTATCAAGCTGCAAAAGCCTGACATCACAGAGCTGAAGCCGCGCATCACCGTATTCGGTGTCGGTGGCGGCGGCGGCAACGCTGTCAACAACATGATCTCCGCCGGGCTCCAGGGCGTCGACTTTGTTGTCGCCAATACCGATGCCCAGGCGCTGATGATGACGAAGGCCGAACGCATCATCCAGCTCGGTGCTAGTGTTACCGAAGGCCTGGGTGCCGGATCGCAGCCGGAGGTCGGCCGCGCAGCCGCGGAAGAGTGCATCGATGAAATCATCGACCACCTCAACGGCACGCACATGTGCTTTGTCACTGCCGGCATGGGCGGCGGCACGGGCACGGGCGCGGCTCCGGTCGTTGCTCAGGCGGCCCGCAACAAGGGCATCCTGACCGTCGGCGTCGTCACCAAGCCGTTCCACTTCGAAGGCGGCCGCCGCATGCGGCTCGCCGAAGCGGGCATCGAGGAACTGCAGAAGTCGGTCGATACGCTGATCGTCATTCCGAATCAGAACCTCTTCCGCATCGCAAACGACAAGACGACCTTCGCCGACGCGTTCGCGATGGCCGACCAGGTTCTCTATTCGGGCGTTGCCTGCATCACGGATCTGATGGTCAAGGAAGGTCTCATCAACCTCGACTTCGCAGACGTCCGCTCGGTCATGCGCGAAATGGGCCGTGCGATGATGGGCACCGGCGAAGCTTCCGGCCAGGGTCGTGCGATGCAGGCTGCGGAAGCCGCGATCGCCAACCCGCTGCTGGACGAAACCTCGATGAAGGGTGCTCAGGGTCTCCTGATCTCCATCACCGGTGGCCGCGACCTGACGCTCTTCGAAGTCGACGAAGCTGCGACGCGCATCCGCGAAGAAGTCGATCCGGATGCCAACATCATCCTCGGCGCGACCTTCGACGAATCGCTGGAAGGCATCATCCGCGTCTCCGTTGTCGCAACCGGTATCGACCGTGCGCTCAACCAGCAGGCGGCCAAGACCTTCCAGCCTGCCGCCAAGCCGGCTATCCGTCCCTCCGCGGCCGCTGCTCCGGCACCGGCCGCAGTTCAGCCTGCGCCAGTTATGCAGGCACCGAAGCCGGTCGACACGATCGCGCAGGCCATCCGCATGGCGGAAGCCGATATGGAGCGCGAGCTCGAGATGCCAGCTCCGCGTCAGGCAGCGCCGGTACAGCAGCCTGCTGCTCAAGAAGCCTTCCGCCCGCAGAGCCGCATCTTCGCAGCCGCTCCGGAAGTCCCGGCCGCTCGCCCGGCTCCCGTGCAGCACGCTCCGGCACCGGTCATGAGCCAGCCGGCTCCGCAGCCGGTCATGCAGCAGCCGATTCGCCAGGAGTCTGCTGTCATGCAGCCGGTCCGCATGCCGAAGGTCGAGGACTTCCCGCCGGTCGTTCAGGCCGAGATTGACCGCCGCACCCAACCGGCCGCTCCCCAGGCACATGAGGAGCGTGGCCCGATGGGCCTGCTGAAGCGAATCACCAATTCGCTTGGCCGCCGCGAGGAAGAGGTCGCCACGGAGATGACGGCAGCGCCAGCCGCCGCTTCGCAGCAGCGCCGCCCGCTTTCGCCGGAGGCGAGCCTTTATGCACCGCGCCGCGGGAATCTCGACGATCAGGGCCGCGCCGTTCCGCAAGCCCGCATGGTGCAGGAAGACGACCAGCTCGAAATTCCTGCATTCCTGCGCCGCCAGTCGAACTAAGCGCGCCACCGAATCGCCACGGATGTGCCCGGGATAACAGTCCCGGGCACAGGCGTTTCAAAGCGGCACGAAACCGCATATTTTCCGAAGCAATTCAAGCGGATGTTTCGTAACAAAGCGAAACGAACAGTGATTTGGATTGCAGCCCTGTCACACGTATGTATGGAGCCCGGCCACCGTGCCTCGCTGCTTCATGGCGACAATTCGGCGGTGGGCAAGATTACTTGGCGGTTTGCTTTCCGTGCTTTTGGCGCTAGGGACCGCAAGGGCAATAAAGGCAGATATTTATGGTTATTGGCATGCTTGGCTTCCAGACGACGGTTTCGCGCCCGGTGACGCTTTCGGGCATCGGCGTCCATTCCGGCGCGGAAGTCTCCATTACTTTCAACCCGGCTGAAGTCGATACCGGCGTCGTTTTCCAGCGTGTTCATAAAGACGGTAGCGCTACCGAACTGCGTGCAGTCTCCTCTCAGGTCGGTAACACTGATCTCTGCACTGTCCTCGGCTTTTCGCCGGCGCATTCGGTTGCGACGATCGAACATGTCATGGCAGCAGTCTATGCGCTTGGCCTCGACAACGTCCTGATCGAAGTCGATGGCGCCGAAATGCCGATCATGGACGGCAGCTCGATGCCCTTCATCGAAGCGATCGAGCAGGTCAGCCTCGTCTCGCAGGGTGTGAAGCGCCGCTATATCCGCATCACCAAACCGGTCCGCATCGAGCACGGCGGCTCCTGGAGCGAATTCCGCCCGTATGACGGTACCCGTTTCGAAGTAGAGATCGATTTCGACTGCCCGCTGATCGGCCGCCAGAAATGGGAAGGCGACCTGACTGCCGCGAGATTCAAGTCCGAGCTTGCGCGCGCGCGCACCTTCGGCTTCATGCGTGACGTGGAACGTCTCTGGGCCTCCGGTCATGCGCTCGGTTCGTCGCTGGAGAATTCCGTCGTCATTTCCGACGACAATACCGTCGTCAACGTCGAAGGCCTGCGCTACGCAAAGGACGAGTTCGTGCGTCACAAGACGCTCGATGCCGTCGGCGACCTGGCGCTTGCTGGGGCTCCGTTCATCGGCTGCTACCGCTCCTATCGCGGCGGCCACAAGATGAATGCCAATGCTTTGAAAGCCCTGCTCAGTGATCCGACGGCCTATGAAGTTGTCGAGACATCCGCTACACGCCCACGCACGGCGCCCCGCGATTTCATCGCGGTCAACGCACCCGGATTCGCTCCCTGGTCGGCATGACCTCCAAACCGAAATTTAGGCCAGGCCGCCCCTTCGAGGGGCGGTTTTTCTATGGGCATTCGACAGCGAATAAATGTTCTCCAGCATATGTTTAAGTGCAAAACGCGCAATTAAAGACAAAAACCGAGGTATTCTGCCGCCTACTGCCACAAAAATGCGTTAATGCCTCATCATTGCGTTGCTCTTGCCGCATATTTGTGGCTAGAAACGCCGCGAGGGCGTGGCTGCCGCGGGGTGGATAGCGGCACTTGGGATTCTTTTATGGGTTATGCAAGGTCTGAAGGTATGATGAAGACAGCGCGCGCTTTGCTCGCATCGCTCGTGGTTCTGAGTGCAGGCGCCCTGATTTCCGGTTGCACATCGGACCCCGATATCGACATCACCAAGCTCGGCGTCAACAACGATCCGCCGGATGTCCTCTACAACCAGGCGCTTGCCAACATGAAGGCGGGCAACATGGTCGAGGCGTCACGGAAATTCGACGCGATCGACCGCGAGAACCCGTTCTCCGAATGGGCGCGCAAGGCTCTCGTCATGAGCACCTTCGTCAAATACCGCCAGGGCAAGATCGACGATGCGCTGGCTTCGGGCAACCGCTATATGGCGCAGTACCCGAAGTCCGAAGATGCAGCCTATGTTCAGTACCTGATCGGCCTCAGCTATTCGAAGCAGATTTCCGACGTGACGCAAGATCAACGGGCATCCAGCAAGACCATCGAAGCCATGCAGGCCGTCGTCGACAATTATCCGGACTCCGAATACGTCGACGATGCGCAGGCGAAGATCCGCTTCGCTCGAGACCAACTCGCCGGCAAGGAGATGCAGATCGGCCGGTATTACCTTGAGCGCAAGGAATATCTTGCGGCTATCTCCCGCTTCCGTATCGTGGTCGAGAAGTATCCGAACACGAATCAGATCGAAGAAGCGCTGGCGCGTCTGGTCGAGGCCTACTACGCGATGGGTATCGTGGAAGAGGCGCAGACGGCGGCCGCTGTTCTCGGTCACAACTATCCGGATAGCCAGTGGTACGCAGACTCCTTCAAGCTTTTGAAGAACGGTGGTACCGAGCCGCGCGAAAACCCGGGTTCCTGGATCGCTGCTGCAGGCAAGAAACTCCTGCTCGGCACGTGAGGCCTGAAACGCAATGCTGATCCAGCTTTCGATCCGCGATATCGTCCTGATCGAGCGGCTGGATCTCGCCTTCGAAACCGGTCTTTCGGTTCTGACGGGTGAGACCGGCGCTGGCAAGTCCATCCTGCTCGACAGTCTTTCGCTTGCACTCGGCGGGCGCGGCGATGGCGGCCTTGTGCGCCATGGGGAGGACAAGGGGCAGGTGACGGCCGTCTTCGATGTCGGCATGGATCACGGCGCCCGCAAGCTTCTGCGCGAGAACGGCATCGACGACGAAGGCGATCTGATCTTCCGTCGTCAGCAATCCGCCGACGGCCGCACCAAGGCCTATGTCAACGATCAGCCGGTCAGCGTGCAGTTGATGCGCCAGGCCGGCCAGATGCTCGTTGAAATCCACGGGCAGCACGATGACCGCGCGCTCGTCGACACCCATGCCCACCGCCTTCTGCTCGATGCCTTCGCCGGTATCAACGAGGATGCGGCTTCTGTGTCCGAGCTTTACCGCATCTGGCGCGATGCCGAGAAAACGCTGAAAAAGCATCGCGAGAAGGTGGAGAACGCGGCGCGCGAAGCCGATTATCTCCGCTCCTCCGTCGATGAGCTGGAAAAGCTTTCGCCGCAGGATGGCGAAGAGGATGAGCTTGCCGACCGCCGCCAGAAGATGATGAAGGCGGAGCGGATTGCCGGCGACATTGCCGAAGCCTCCGAATTTCTGAATGGCAACGCTTCTCCCGTGCCGCATATCGCTTCATTGGTGCGCCGGCTGGAGCGGAAGAGCCATGAGGCGCCCGGACTGCTGGAAGACACCGTGGCGCTGCTCGACGCGGCGCTGGATCAGCTTTCCAACGCGCAGATGGAAGTAGAGGCGGCTCTGCGCAAGACGGAATACGACCCGAAGGAACTTGAGCGCGTCGAGGAGCGCCTCTTCGCGCTGCGCGCTGCGTCCCGCAAGTATTCGGTGCCTGTGACCGAGCTTCCGGCGCTCGCCGTGCGTATGATTACCGAGTTGGCCGATCTTGATGCCGGCGAGGAAAAGCTCGTCAAACTTGACGCCGAAGTGGGCATCGCCAAGGCCAATTACGATGCCGCCGCCCGCTCGCTCTCGGACAAGCGTCACCATGCAGGCGAGGCGCTTGCTGCCGCCGTCATGGCCGAGCTTCCGGCGCTGAAGCTGGAGCGCGCCCGCTTCATGGTCGAGATTACGACCGATGCCGCGGAACCGACCGCCGAGGGCATCGATGTCGTCGAGTTTCACGTTCAGACGAATCCGGGCACGCGTCCGGGCTCGATCATGAAGGTGGCATCGGGCGGTGAGCTCTCGCGCTTCCTGCTGGCGCTGAAGGTGGCGCTCGCCGATCGCGGTTCGGCGCCGACGCTTGTCTTTGACGAAATCGACACCGGAGTCGGCGGCGCCGTTGCCGATGCTATCGGCCAGCGCCTGAAGCGGCTCTCCAAGCGTGTACAGGTGCTTTCGGTCACCCATGCGCCGCAGGTTGCCGCGCGGGCTGCCACCCATCTTCTCATCTCGAAGGGTCCCATTCCGGGCGAGTCGGAAAAGATCGCGACCCGCGTTGCCACCATGGCGCAAAAAGACAGGACCGAAGAAATCGCACGCATGCTTGCAGGCGCTTCTGTCACCGAGGAGGCGCGGGCGGCAGCCGCGCGTCTGCTCGCGGCTGCGGACTAAGCTTCAGGACTGTCCGGCGGATTTGATGTCAGCGATGTTCTTGCGATGAATCGCCTCGTAGGGTTCGAAATAGAGAACGATCCCTGATGCCAGATCGTCTGCAAGGAACTCCTTCAGGGATGTCGCCTCCGCCTTCTCTCGCTCGGAGGGATTGCTCAACCGCTCCAGATAGCGCCGATTTGCGTCGATGAGGGCAGGTGGGTAGCCGCCGCTGGCGATGCGCGCCGGGTCACCGTGATTCGGCAGGATTCGATGGATCGGCCACTCCCGCATGCGGGCGAGTTCGCGGATATGCGTGGCGATATGCTGCGGCTCGGAAATGTAGGTGATGGTGTCTTCCAGCGTATCACCGGCCAGAACCACGTTCTCTTCCGGCAGCCAGATGATGTTGCCGTCCGCGCTGTGAATATCGAAGTGGTGGAGTTCGACGCGACGCTTCCCGACATCAAGGGCGAGGCTCCCTTCGAAAAGCCGGTTCGGCATCACTACGGGACGGATTTGCGGATTACCGGTTTCAAGCTTCTCCCGGTTTCGTTCAAGCGCATCTGCAGTCAGCCTCAGGGCGATGATCTCGCAATCGGCAAAGACCTCGTTTCCGGCGATATGGTCCGTATGCCAGTGACTGAGAACGACGCTGATCGAGGTTACGCCGAGCCCTTCGAGATGCGACCGGATCGCCCGCGCATGCGGTAGCGACATGTGGGTGTCATAGACCAGCGCGCTGCTGCCGTCGACGATCGCATAGGAAGCAATGCCAAGCGAGTACGCCCCGTCGTCGAGCCAGTTGGGCGTGTCGGAATGCAGGCGCCTGCCTTCGATGCGGCCGTCGTAGTAGGCGAACAGGCCCGGATATGGCTCGAAGATTCTGAGTGTGGAGGTTATGTCAGCCATTTGGCGATCCTTCGTTACGACTGAATTTGCAGAGCAGCCGTCTGGCTTTTCCGTTTATCATGATGTGAATGCAACAGTTGCACCTGACGACTTTTCTGCTCTGCGCTTTCCGGTTTTGCGTTTTCGCCAATTCGTCTAAAACCTCTGAAGATTCTCCGGAGTGATCTGAATGTCAGTCGAGCCGATAACCATAGAAAATCTGACGATCGAAGGGGCCGCCGCAGAACTGGCGCGATTGGCAAGGGAGATCGCCCATCACGACGCGCTTTATCATGGCAAGGACCAGCCGGAAATCTCGGACGCCGAGTATGACGCGCTGAAGCGGCGCAACGACGCGATCGAGGCGCGGTTTCCGGAGCTGATCCGCGAAGACAGTCCTTCTCGCCATGTGGGTGCTGCGCCGTCGGTCACCTTCGCACCGGTTGTCCACGCGCGTCCGATGCTGTCGCTCGACAACACCTTTTCGCAAGAGGACGTGCAGGATTTCGTCGCCAGCGTCTACCGGTTCCTCGGGCGTCTGCCGGACCAGTCGATCGCCTTCACCGCCGAGCCGAAGATCGACGGCCTTTCCATGTCGATCCGCTATGAGAACGGCAAGCTGGTGACGGCGGCCACGCGCGGGGACGGCACGACCGGTGAAAACGTCACGGCCAATATCCGCACCATCAAGGAAATCCCGAACGAACTGCCGAAGGGCGCGCCTGCCGTCGTCGAAGTGCGCGGCGAGGTCTATATGGCCAAGAGCGATTTCCTGGCGCTCAACAAGCAGATGGAGGCGGAAGGCAAGCAGACCTACGTCAACCCGCGCAACACCGCTGCCGGGTCGCTTCGCCAGCTCGACGCCAAGGTGACGGCGAGCCGTAAGCTGAAGTTCTTCGCCTATGCCTGGGGTGAGATGTCGGAGATGCCATCCGACACGCAGTTCGGCATGGTGCAGAAGTTCAAGGAATGGGGCTTTCCAATCAATCCGCTGATGAAGCGGCTGAACTCGGTCGCCGATATTCTTGCGCACTACGACGAGATCGGTCTGCTGCGTCCCGACCTCGACTACGACATCGACGGTGTCGTTTACAAGGTCGACAGCCTCGAACTGCAGCGGCGCCTCGGCTTCCGTTCGCGCAGCCCGCGCTGGGCGACGGCGCATAAATTCCCGGCCGAGCAGGCTTTCACCACCGTCGAGAAGATTGAGATCCAGGTGGGACGCACGGGCGCATTGACGCCGGTCGCGCGGCTTACGCCGATCACCGTCGGCGGTGTCGTTGTGACCAACGCGACCTTGCACAACGAGGATTATATCAAGGGCCTGGGCAATTCCGGCGAGCCCATCCGCGAGATGGAGCACGATATCCGGGTCGGCGATACGGTGATCGTGCAGCGGGCGGGCGACGTGATCCCGCAAGTGCTCGACGTCGTGATGGAAAAGCGGCCTGCCGACGCAGTGCCCTACGAGTTCCCGAAGAAATGCCCGGTCTGCGGCAGCCATGCGGTGCGTGAAAGAAACGAGAAAACGGGAAAGCTCGATTCCGTCACCCGCTGCACCGGCGGCTTCGTATGCCGCGCGCAGGCGACTGAGCATCTCAAGCATTTCGTCTCGCGCAACGCCTTCGACATCGAAGGGCTCGGTTCGAAGCAGATCGACTTCTTCTTCGAGAGCGAGGACCCGGCGCTGAAGATCCGCACGGCGCCCGAGATCTTTACCCTGGAAAGACGCCAGCGGGATTCGCTGACGAAACTCGAGAATATTGAAGGCTTCGGCAAGGTCAGCGTCGGCAAGCTTTTCGCGGCCATCAATGAGCGGCGCGAGATCGCGCTTCACCGCTTCATCTACGCGCTCGGCATCCGCCATGTCGGCGAGACGACGGCCAAGCTGCTCGCGCGCTCCTATGGCACATACCAAGCCTTTGCGACGGCAATGAAGGACGCCGCATCGCTTTCCGGCGATGCCTGGGACGGCTTGAACGCCATCGAAGGCATTGGCGAAATCGTCGCTCGGGCCATCGTCGAATTCTACAAGGAACCGCGCAACGTCGAAGTGATTACCGCTCTGCTTGCGGAACTCAATGACGGGACGCCGCTACCGGCCGAGCAAGTCGCAGCCTCCGGCAGCCCTGTCGCCGGCAAGACCGTTGTCTTCACCGGATCGCTGGAGAAATTCACCCGTGACGAGGCGAAGGCAAGAGCGGAAAGCCTCGGCGCCAAGGTGGCTGGCTCGGTCTCGAAGAAGACCGACTATGTCGTGGCCGGACCGGGCGCCGGTTCCAAGCTCGACAAGGCGCGCGAGTTGGGTGTCCAGACCATGGACGAGGACGAGTGGCTGGCGCTGATCGGCGGCTGATCGCGGGAGCGCTGCATCTCCATCCGGGTGCTGCGGGACGACTCGGCGCGGCGGAGGACGAAAAGAATTGGGGACGGCATTCCTGCCATCCCCAACATCGTTTCCTGGAGCTTTCGGCCAGCGGCCGTTAGAACTCGGACCATTCCTGCTTGACCGCAGCATTCCCGTGGGTGACGGGTGCGGCGTAACGGGCCTGAGGTTTGGCCATTGCGGCTGAGGCCTGGCGCAGACGGCTCACCTGGCTGCCGGCGGCCATGCCGCCGCTCAGCTGAAACCCGCCGATCAATTCGCGCATCCGGGCTGCTTCGGCGGCGAGTGTCGCGCTTGCCGCGTTGGTCTCTTCGACCATGGCAGCGTTTTGCTGGGTCACCTGGTCCATCTGGTTGACGGCGGCATTGACTTCCGAAAGGCCCGTCGACTGTTCCTTGGAGGATGTGGCGATCGCATTCATGTGGTGGTTGATGGTGACGATCAGGCCTTCGATATTCTGAAGGGCTTCGCCTGTTTCGCGAACCAGCCTCACGCCGACTTCGACCTCGGCGCTCGAATTGCGGATGAGGTCCTTGATCTGCTTTGCGGCCTGCGCCGAACGCTGCGCCAGTTCGCGGACTTCCTGGGCCACGACCGCAAAACCCTTGCCGGCCTCGCCCGCGCGGGCAGCCTCGACACCGGCATTGAGCGCCAGAAGGTTGGTCTGGAACGCGATCTCGTCGATTACGCCGATGATGCTGGAAATCTGGTTGGAGGAGTCCTCGATCTTCTCCATCGCCTCCACGGCGTTGGCGACGACCTTGCCCGACTGGGCAGCACTCTCGTTGGCTTGAACGGCGACCTGACGCGCCTCGTCGGTGCGCTTGGATGAATTCGACACGTTGACCGTGATCTCGTCCAGCGCGGCGGCAGTTTCTTCGAGCGATGCGGCCTGCTGCTCCGTGCGCTTGGAAAGATCGTCCGCTCCGCGGCTGATCTCCTGTGTCCCGGCATCGATCGCGTTCGCTGAATTGGAGACTGCGCTCAGGGCATCGCCAAGCTGCGAGGCCGCCGTGTTGAGATCGTGACGAAGCGATTCGAAATCCGGAGCGAAAGGCTCGCTCAGCTGGAAGGCGAGATCGCCGGAGGCCAGGCGGCGCAAGCCCGCCGCGAGACCGGCAGTCGCCGTCTGCAGCTTGACCTGGGCGGCCTCTTCGGCGTCCGACATCAGGCGGTTCCGTTCCGCTTCCGCCTTGTTCCGGTTGACCTCGGCCTCTGCCTGGAGCTGTCTGTTCGCAATGGCGGCCTGGCGGAAGATCTCGACCGCGTTTGCCATCTCGCCGATCTCGTCGGTGCGGTCCTTGCTGGCAATTTCGGCGGCGGTATCGCCGTCGGCGAGATTGCGCATGGCCATGGTGATGCGGGTGATCGGGGTTGCGATGCCCGAGATGCCGAAATAGGTCCCGCCGCAAACCATCAGTGCGCCGATGGCGAGGACCGTGTAGATCATGGTCATCGTCCGGACGTATTGATCGCGGGCGGCGACGATGCCCTCGTCGGACTGCTGCTGGTTCAGCTTGACCAGCTTGTCGACGCTCGCAGACAGCGCATCGGCGATCGGGCCGAGATCGTTGTCGAAAGAGGCTAGGCCTTCCTTGGCCTTGCCCGCCTTAATGAGAGCCACCATCGCCTGACCGGTCTGCGTATATTGGTTGGCCGAAGCCTCGACCTCGTCGAAGGCGGCCCGTTCGGCGTCGTTGTTGACCAGGTCCTTGTAGCCCTTGATCGCATCCGTGAGTTCGACTTCCTTCTTGGCGATCTTGTCGGGGTAGAGGGCCGGGTCGCCGGACGAACGTCCCATCGCGTAGTCGCCGTAGGAGCCGCGCAGCGAATAGCGGGCGATCTGGATGTCCTTGGCGCGCGAGATGCTGGGCTGAATGGAAGTTACCTGGTCCTGCGTATTTTCATTCAAGGTGTTCAAACCGTTGAGCGATACAACCGCAGTGATTGCAAAAAGGACCGCAAAGACGGCAAAGATACCGGTCATGGCGGTCTTAATATTCGGACGTTTCATTCAAGCCCCCAAAGAAAAACGAAACGCCGAAGGCGCCGTCATCCTACGTTGCAAAAGTTGTTTTTAGCGAGAGGAACCGACGTTTCATCAATCGGTAAGACTGGCTGCAGGGCGAACGTAGATTTCAGCATTTAAATCAAAGTTAAGATTAATTGTTATCTGTTGTAGGCAAGAAATAGCGCCGGAAGCCTGCGGTGCCGTGCGCCGAAGAAAGAAGTACGATCCGCGTCATTTTGCGTTTATTAGCAAAGGCGGATCGTTACCACGGCTTCCTTTCGGAAACCGTGGGTTACTTCTCAAGCCTGTTAGACCATGAGACTAGGCCCTGATCCGCGCCATCGTATAGGCGTCGACATATTCCCCGGCGCGATAGGCGAATGACTTGAGCAGGCCTTCCTTCTCGAAGCCGAATTTCTCGCAGAGGCGGATGGCCGCTGCATTATCGGTGTAGACGGTCAGCTCCAGCCGCTTGATGTCCTGTTGATACTGCTCCGAAAATCAACGTGCGGCGTTTGCCTGTCCGCAGCCGCAGGCTAAGCCTATTGGCAGAGACCGAATCACGGACGCATTCTTGAAGACCATCGCCATCGATTTCGAAACGGCCAATGAGCAGCGCGCAAGCGCCTGCTCGGTGGGACTCGCCTGGATCGAGGAGGGCAGGGTGACGCGGGTCGAGGAGCGCCTGATCCGCCCGAAGGAGATGCGCTTTTCGGGAATGAACATCGCGATCCACGGCATTCGCCCCGAGCATGTCGAGGATGCGCCGGAATTTCCCGAGGTCATGGACGAGTTCCACGACGAGTTCCGTGGCGCGACGATGATCGCGCACAATGCGGCCTTCGATTTCAGCGTCTGGCGGGCGAGCCTCGATCTCTACCGGCAGTCCTATCCGGAGCTCACCTATCTCTGCAGCCTGAAGATGGCTCAGCGCATCTGGCCGCAGTTCCTGTCGCACAGGCTCAACGTGATTGCCGAGCATCTGGGCCTGCGCTTTGCCCACCACAATGCGGCGGAGGATGCCGCCGTCTGTGCGCATGCGGCGATCGAAATGGCAAGGGCAGTCAAAGCCGCTGCCGTACACGCCATTCCTGCGGCAATCGGCATGAAGCCCGGCAGGCTTACCGTCGGCGGCTACGAACCCTGCACCTGCCGCAAGGCGTGATCTTCGCTTTCTTGTTTTGACGGCCGCCGCACTTATCTAGAGGAGCGGGTTATTCAGGGAGGCCGCCATGTCCACTTTGCGCAAGCTTGTTCTCTTGGCCGCGTCCGTTGCCGCGCTTGGCGCGGGTGCCGCCTCCGCCGAAGTCGTCGGTAAAGTCGGAGTCGACTGGACCGGGAACGACATCATTGTCGATGCCATCCCCGATCCGGAAGTGAAGGGCGTGACGTGCCACGTCACCTATTTCGATCGCAGCATCATCGACCGCGTGAAGAACGGTAATTGGTTCGAGGATCCGTCGAACAATTCGATCGCCTGCCGTCAGACGGGACCGATCGAAATCAGCGACATCAACCTGTCGAAAGACGGTGACGAGGTCTTCAAGGCCGGCATGTCACTGATCTGGAAGAAGCTCGTCGTCAACCGCATCTACGACAAGACCAACGACACGCTGATCTATCTCGCCCATTCCCGCGAATTGACGGACGGCTCGGCGAAGATGTCGATTTCGACCATCCCGCTCTATGGCCAGAACGTCATCTGGAAGAACGGCAAGCCGCAATGATGAAGGGCGGCAGCGTCGCTGACGGTTTCCCGGCTTTTTCTTAAGGACAAGGATTTCAGGACCGGGTTGCGCTGCCTGGCTTTTCGCGGGACAAGCGTCGCATGAGCGTTCCTACGAAGCACCCTTTCCCGTTCGATCCGACCTACGGCATGCGGCTTGAGGATCTCCTGTCCGTCGAGCCGCCCGCGGCCCCGCCGGGCTTCGACGATTTCTGGCGGGAAAGATATCGTCGGGCGGTCGCCGTCGATCCCAAGCCGTCGCTTCGCGAGAGCGACGCGCGGCATCCCGACTGGCAGGTTTTCGATATCGTCTATGAATCGACCGGTTCCTTCCCGATCGGCGGCTGGCTGCTTCTTCCCCGGAACGGTCCGGTGCGGCGCGGCCTCGTCGTCGGACACGGCTATGGCGGGCGCGACCAGCCGGAATTCGACCTTCCGGTGAAGGAGACGGCCGTGCTGTTCCCCTGTTCCCGCGGGCTGTCGCGCAGCGCGCGGCCACCGATCCCACCGGATGCGAGCGGACATGTCCTTTACGATATCGACAAGCCGGAAAGCTATATCATCGGCGGTTGCGTGGAGGATCTGTGGGTCGCCGTGTCGGTGCTCGTTGCGCTCTATCCCGGGCTTGCTGGACGCATCGGCTACAGCGGCATCAGCTTCGGTGGCGGCATCGGCGCTCTCGCCATCCCGTTCGATGACCGGATCGACCGCGGCCATCTGGTCGTGCCGACCTTCGGGCACCGCCCGCTCTGGCTGGCCCTGCCGACCGTAGGCAGCGCGCAATCGGTCCAGGCCTATCAGCAGACGCATGGCGAGGTGTTGGAGGTCCTGCGCTTCTTCGACGCTGCAAGCGCCGCCAGCCGCATCAGGGTGCCGATGCTCATGGCAGTCGCCCTTTTCGATCCCGCCGTGGCGCCGCCCTGCCAGTTCGCGGTGGTGAATGCGCTGCCGAAGTCGAAATTGAACGAAGTTTTCATCCTGGATGCCGGTCATTTCGACTACCCTGGAAGCGCAGAGCAGGGGGCTGCTCTTCGGGACAGGGTCGGGTGGTTTTTCGGGAGCAATGAGCCGCGAATAGGCGGAGAGGGCTAGAGCCCATCCGAATCACAAAGCCGCCGGCGCGGTCGCGCAGGCGGCTTTCGAGTATCCAGGTCCGATCAGGCGGCTTCGCGTGCCAGCTCGTCGGCGATGACGGTGTCGAGGTTGAGGAAGCAGACCATCGTCTTTTCCAGCGCGACGATGCCGCGGCAGAAGGCGCGCTGGGCTTCCGGGATGATTTCCGGTGCGGGCTGCAGGTCTTCGCTCTTGATGGTCATCATGTCGGAGACCTGTTCGACCAGCAGGCCGACCAGCTTGCCTGCGATATCGGTAACGATGATCGCCGAGCGTTCGGAGGGTTCCGTCATCTTCATGCCGAGGCGGCAGGCCATGTCGATGACCGGGATCACCGCGCCCCGCAGGTTGATGAGGCCGAGCACGTAAGGCGGCGTATGCGGCATCGGGGTGACCGGCGCCCAGCCGCGAATTTCGCGGATGGCCATGATGTCGATGCAGAATTCCTGCTCGCCGAGGTGGAACGATACGATTTCGAGGTGAGATCCGGTTTGTGTAATGATGGCGCTAGTCATGCTCAGAATTCTTCCCAATTGTCTCCGGCCGGAGCGGCCCCAGCTCTGGCGGCGGCGCCGCCATTGAATGCGCCCGCGACCTTGCCGATCAGGCTCCGTGCGGGTGAAGGTTTAGGATGCGAGGCGGCGGTTGCTTCTCGCGGCGTGT
The DNA here is from genome assembly GCF_056755115.1 of Rhizobium sp. SVR5-2C. Lineage (NCBI taxonomy): Bacteria > Pseudomonadati > Pseudomonadota > Alphaproteobacteria > Hyphomicrobiales > Rhizobiaceae > Rhizobium > Rhizobium sp. SVR5-2C. The sequence goes on from NZ_JBNDHT010000004.1 coordinate 60,396, forward strand.
GACGGGCATTCATGCCTTCGCCGGTCTGGAACTGACTGACAAGCCTGATCAGATTGTCGGCGTCCGTGGCAAGCGTGTGGCTTGCCGCATTCGTCTCCTCGACCATGGCCGCATTCTTCTGCGTGGCTTGGTCCATCTGGCTGACGGCGGTGTTGATCTCGTTCAGTCCGGTGGATTGTTCGCGCGCAGCGGTTACGATTGATTTAACATTCTCGTCGATGCGCGAAACATCTTCGCCGATTTGGCGCAGCGCTTCGCCGGCCTTCGTCACCAGTTCACCTCCGGTCTTCACTTCGGTGCCGGATTTGCTGATCAGCGCCTTGATGTCCTTGGCCGCGCCCGCCGCGCGCCCTGCAAGCTCGCGCACTTCCTGAGCGACAACCGCAAAGCCCTTTCCGGCCTCGCCGGCGCGGGCTGCTTCGACACCGGCGTTCAGCGCCAGGAGGTTGGTCTGGAAGGCGATCTCGTCGATGACGTTGATGATCGTGCCGATCTCCCGCGAGGCGCTTTCGATTCGCTCCATTGCGGCCATCGCATCGGTGACGACCAGATCCGATTTCGCGGTGTTCTCGCGGGTATGCGCAACCATGTTTCCGACTTCCTCGGCACGGCTCGTGGCGTTGCGCACGGTTGCCGTGATCTGCTCGAGTGCAGCTGATGTCTCTTCCAGGGATGCGGCCTGCTGCTCGGTGCGCTTGGCGAGGTCGTCCGCGGCTGCGCGCATCTGCTGGCTGTTGGCCTGGATCGATCTGGTGTTCTGCGCGATATCGGTCATCGTCTTGCGCAGGATGGCCGTCGTCTGGTTGAAATCGCTGCGCAGGCGCTCCAGTTCCGCCTTGAACGGCTGGGCGATGGCGACTGTCACGTCGCCCGCGGCAAGGCGGTTCAAGCCTTGGCCCAAAGCATCGACGGCGGCATTCAGGGCTTCGGCATCGGCGAGCTTTGCCGCTTCCCGCTCGCGGCGTTCCGCATCGCTCTGGCGACGTTCGCTATCGGTCTGCGCCTCAAGGTTCTGCTTGTCGATGGCCGCCAGACGGAAGCTTTCTGCAGCTCGGGCCATCTCGCCGATCGCGTCACCGCGCTCGGTCACAGGTACGGCGGTTTGCAGATCGCCGGTCATGATGCGCTGCATGCTCTGGCGTACCGCAGCGATGCCGCGGCTGATTGAGCCGCCGTGAACATATTGGAGGATCGCCATCGTTATTATGGCGAAGATGCCGAGCCCGATCTGGATCAGCAGCGCGCTATGAGAAATTGTGCTCGCTTCATCGATGCTGGCCTGGGCAGCAGTGGTACCGTCCCGGGCCAGCTTGTCGAGCGTCGACGTCAACTTTTCGCCGCCCGCGTCGATGGCGTCATCCAGCTTTGCGAATGTATCGTCTGGGGCGCCGGTTTCGACGGCGGCCTTCAGATCCACCACAACTGCCTGTTTCAGCGCAGCGACGTCAGTGTCGTAACTTGTCAGCAGGCTGTTTTCCCGCAGTTCCTGCGCAAGCGTGCCCATTTCTGCTGCGCCGCCGGCAAGCCGATCGAGCGAGCTCGACATCGCCGTCAGGCGCTCAGGATCGACCTTGCGATCGGCCCGGTCGACTATCGTGTCCATAGCGGCGAGAACGAGCGTAAGGCTTGCCATGCGCATCTCGTTGGTACTGTCCACGCGCCGCTGAATGCTGTTTGCCCGGTCCAGTGCTCCGTCGACGCGCTCGCCCTCAAACCAGCCCACACCCAGCATCGATCCGAAGCCCAGGAAAGCAGCGGCGGCAAGCGTCCAGAGCCTTTGGCTCACCGACAGGGATTTAGGTATCGTTGCATTCGTCATGGAAAGCTTCCCCGCGCTGGTGAGATGTGCCGGATATCGTTTCGTCGCATGCGAACATCCGTATCCCGGATACGGCGCGGACATCATGTCGGGGCGGCGCAGGTTACGCCGAACGCATAGCAAATATAGAATTTACGGCTTAAGTCTTTGCTAACGATGTTTTTGTTGAGCTGGCGCGCCGGATAGTTGTCAAGTATTTGTAAAGACATCTTTTCTGCTTGAAATTGATTGCCGTTGCCGTGGTGGCGGTGCGCGCAGCATGTGGCAATTAATCACTGGTAAGAAAATGGGATGTTGAATTGCGCGCATTGTCCTGAAGAGATATCAGGCACGCAGTCGCGGATCGCGCCGTCCGCATGCTTTCAGGGGTTGCCGACATGAAGTACTTCCGTGTTGCCGTTTGGGTTGCCGTCGTCGTTGTCGCGGCCATGCTCGGCTGGCTGACGATGAACATCACCAAGACGAAGGACATGCCGCTGGCCGAGGGACCGTTCGGCGTTCCGTTTACGCTCGTTGCGCAGAACGGGCAGCCGATCACGGAGCAGGCGTTCCGCGGCAAGCCGACGGCGCTCTTCTTCGGCTTCACGCATTGCCCTGAGGTTTGCCCGACCACGCTGTTCGAACTCGGCGGCTGGATGGAAAAAGTCGACCCCGCGGGCGACAAGCTGCAGGCCTATTTTGTCACGGTAGATCCCGAGCGCGATACACCCGATGTCCTCAACCAGTATGTTTCGAACGTCTCCAAGCGCATTACCGGCATTTCCGGTCCGCCGGACAAGATCGCCGACGTCATCAAGGGCTTCCGCGTTTACGCCAAGAAGGTACCGGTCGACGAGAACAATCCGAATGGCGATTACACGATGGATCACACCGCGTCAGTCTTCCTCCTTGATTCCGAAGGCCGGTTCGCAGGCACGATCGCCTATGGCGAAAACCCCGACACGGCGGTAAAGAAGCTGGAGAATTTGATAAGCAAGGGATGAGCCATGCCGGGGGGACATCGTGACATTCTGATCGTCGGGGCGGGCGCAACCGGCCTGACCGCGGCTCTGGAGCTTGCGCGGCGTGGCTACAGGCCCCGCATCATCGACAGCGATTCCGGACCGGTGCCGGTAGTGGAAAGCCGGGCGCTCGGCATCAATGCACGCACGCTGACGCTTCTCTCTCCCTCCAGGGTCACCGACGCCATCCTGCAGGAAAGCTATCGAGTCGACCGTTTCCGGGCGCGATCGGGCGAGCGTGTGCTGTTCGAACTCGATCCCGGCAGGGTGGCCGGAGAATTCCACGCGATCCAGATCTTGGCGCAGGGGCATACCGAGCGCCTACTGCTCGGCAAACTGTCGGACTACGAGGTCGAGCCGGAATGGCAGACGGTACTGGAACGCGTTGAAGGCAGCATGGAGAAGCCGCATGTGGTGCTGCGCCGTCCGGATGGATCCGCGGAGGAGCTTGAACCGGATATTCTGATCGGTGCGGACGGTGCACATTCCGCCGTGCGCAAGGCCGCGCAGATCGGCTTTCCGGGCGAGGCGCTGGAAAGCAGCTTCTACCTTGCCGACTACCGCTATCCCGAACCTATCGATCCACACTATGTCGAGATCGATCTCTTCAATCCGGGCATGATCGGCCGCCTGCCGGTGTCGTCGGACACTGTCCGCTATCTTTCGACGCTGCCGGATTTCGAGAGGAAGATCAAGCATCCTGTTGCGGGAGGAGAGGCCGTCTGGGTTTCGAATTTCCGTATCCATTTCCGCCATGTCGATCGCATGTCCGTCGGCAATGTCTTTCTTGCAGGCGACGCTGCGCACATTCATTCCCCCGCAGGCGCTCGCGGCATGAATCTCGGCATCGAGGATGCCTGCTGGCTTGCCTATCTGATCTCCGAAGGTCGCGGGCGGGAATATTCCGGCCGGCGCATTCCCGCCGTGAAAACCGTCCTGAAGCAAACCTATGCTTTGACGTCGCTGGTGACGATGCGTAATCCGGTGGTGACAGGATTGCGCAATGTTCTCTCTCCTATTGCCGTTTGCATTCCATTTGTTGCAAACCGCCTGCTGCGCGGCATTGCCGGTTATGATACGCCGCCTCCGCCCTGGATCGACGGTGCCCAGTAAGGAAGACGAATTCGTGAGTGAAATCCGCCTGTATGTGACGACGACCGAAAAGAAGGCCGGGCAAGTCCTTGATCTTCTAACCGAGGTCTTCGGCGAAGAAGACTTTGCGATAGCGACAACCGAGATCGACGAGAAGAAGGACATCTGGGAAGCCTCCGTCTATATGATGCGGGAGGATGAGGATCAGGTACGCGTTCGCGTCGAGGAGGCCCTGAAGGCGCCGTTTCCGGCAATGGCCGTCGAGCGCGAAGTCATCCCCGATATCGATTGGGTGGCGAAATCCCTCGAGGGTTTGAAGCCTGTCCGGGCAGGGCGGTTTCTCGTGCATGGCTCGCATGATCGCGACAAGGTGCGCTCCGGCGATATCGGGATCGAGATCGATGCCGGCCAGGCGTTCGGCACCGGCCATCATGGCACCACGGCAGGCTGCCTCGAGGTGATCGACAAGGTGCTTCGTTCGCGGCCGGTCGATAATGCGCTGGATCTCGGAACGGGAAGCGGTGTTCTGGCGATTGCGGTGCGCAAGCTCAAGAACATCCCGGTTCTCGCGACGGATATCGATCCGATCGCGACGCGTGTCGCGGCCGAGAACGTGCGGCGAAACGGCATTGCATCGGGAATTGTCACGAAGACCGCGCCGGGCTTTCATTCGACGGCATTCGCCGAATACGGGCCGTTCGACCTCGTCATCGCCAATATTCTGGCGCGACCGCTGATCAAGATGGCGCCGAAGCTGACGGAGCATCTGGCGCCTGGCGGTTCGGTGATCTTGTCCGGCATTCTCGCGGAGCAGCGCTGGAAAGTGCTGGCGGCTTACAACGGCGCGAAGCTTCGCCATATCCGGACGATCTGGCGAAATGGTTGGGTGACGATCCACCTGGATCGCCCGTAGCTATCCGACAAAAAAGAAGGCGGTGCCAGAGGCACCGCCTTCGACCGTTTAACGGTCATACCCGCGAGCTTAAAGGAGGAGGAGCGCTCGAGCGGGTTCTACAGTTCTGATTGCCGGTCCGTTGAGGGAGGAGGAGAAACGAAGCGGCAAATAGTTCAGAACGCGTAGCTGGGTGCGCCCTTGGGGCGCGTGATCTTGTGACCCATGCCGAACGTCCTGAGGGAATCCTCATTGAGGGGGCGGCGGGCACCGATGACGTGATGCACAGTCTGGCGCTCGCCAGCCTGCACCGGGCTGCTGTAAGCGAAGCGCGACAGAGAGGCAGTCATTTTCGATTTCCTTATTCGTTGCGGGCTCGTTTTCGAACCATCTGATGCCGCCTATATAACTATTCCGAAAGTCTTTGGCAGGGGCTTTCGCTCATGGGTGCCATGCAGCGAATGCATAAAGCGTGCCAATTCTCGTTTTGGTGTCACATTTCCGCCAAAATAATGCGCGGCCTGACGTAAGGTGATGTGCGTGGTTTTTCTCCCCGCGCCCTTATTTTTCGATAACATAGGTCCAGCCGCCGTTCTGCGGATTCGGAAATAGCCATCGGGTTTTCAGTATGTTCCAGTCTTTTGAGGTTACCTCCACGCCACAATTCGGCCGCGATCGAGTTCAGCTGCTGCGCGAAAGTTTTGACGCGCTCGGAATCGACGCCTTTCTCGTCCCGCGTGCGGATGAGTTCAACGGCGAATATGTGCCGAAATGTGCGGAGCGTCTGGCCTGGCTGACAGGCTTCACAGGATCGGCCGGCATCGCGCTCATAAACCGCACCCAAGCGATCGTCTTCGTCGATGGCCGTTACGTGACGCAGCTTGCGGAACAGGTCGACGGCTCAGTCTTTACCGGCGGCGACCTCGTCAACGAACCCCCGCATGTCTGGATTCCCCGAAACGGCAAGCAGGGGATGCGGCTCGGCATCGATCCGTGGCTGCATTCCGGGGCCGAGGTCCGCCGGCTTGAAAAAGCGCTCTCGGAGATCGGCGGCACGCTGGTGATCCTGCCGCACAATCCGCTCGACAGGCTGTGGACGGATCGTCCGGCAGAGCCGCTTGGGCCCGTTACGATCCAGAACGTCGTGCAGGCCGGTGTGCTGGCAAAAGACAAGATCGCGACGACCGCCGCCGACCTGGCGAAGAAGAATGTCGCGGCGGTGCTGATCGCAGATCCATCCTCGATCGCGTGGACATTCAATATTCGCGGGGCTGACGTTCCCCATACGCCGCATCCCTTGGCGCGTGCCATCATCCATGCCGACGGGAAGGCGGAGCTGTTCCTCGACAAGCGCAAGACAGGCATCGAACCGGAAGCCTATCTCGCGCAGATATGCGTACAGCTTCCACCTTCGGCGCTCGATGAACGCCTTGCGGCCGTTTCCAAGGATGGCGGACGGGTGATGATCGATCCGGAAATCGCCTCCTATGCGCTTGCCGATATCATCCGCAAGGCAGGCGGCGAGGTGGTGGAGGCCGCAGACCCGGCCAAGCTGCCGCGGGCGGTCAAAAACAGTGTCGAGCTCAACGGCTCGGCGGCCGCGCATCTGCAGGATGGCGCGGCCATGGTCGAGTTCCTCTACTGGCTGTCGGAGCAAAAGCCGGGCACGGTGACGGAAATCGCGGCGGCCAAAAGGCTCGAGTCGGTGCGGGCGAGCGTCGGCCAGAACATGCAGAACCCGCTGAAGGACATTTCGTTCGACACGATTTCTGGCGCTGGCGACCATGCCGCGATCATGCACTACCGGGTGACGGTCGATACCGACCGGACGATCAACGCGGGCGAGCTTTTCCTGATCGATTCCGGCGCGCAATATATCAACGGCACGACCGACATCACCCGCACCGTCGGCATCGGTGCGGTGACCGAGGAGCAGAAGCGGTTTTTCACGCTAGTGCTGAAGGGCATGATCCAGATCAGCACGGCACGATTCCCGAAAGGCACGCGCGGCTGCGATCTCGATCCGCTGGCGCGCATCGCGCTTTGGCGAGCAGGGGTGGACTTCGGGCATGGTACCGGCCATGGCGTCGGCTCCTATCTTTCGGTGCACGAGGGGCCGCAGCGCATATCGCGAATTTCGACGCAGGAACTTCTGCCCGGCATGATCCTCTCAAACGAGCCGGGCTATTATCGGCCGGGCAGCTTCGGCATCCGCATCGAAAACCTCATCTATATCCGGCGGCCCGAAGCGATCGAGGGCGGCGACATGCCGATGTTGAGCTTCGAGACGCTCACCTTCTGCCCGATCGACCGCAGTCTCATCATCCCCGAGCTACTGACGCATGACGAGCGGCATTGGTTCAACGAGTATCACGCCCGCACCCGCGAGGCGCTGATGCCGCTGATCCACGACAAGGACGTGAAGGCGTGGCTGGAGAATGCGACGCTACCGCTCGAATATTGAGCGGTCACTACCAACGATAAAAGGAAAGGGCGGCCCAGCCGCCCTTTTTCGTTAGATGCCGATCGTGCGGCGCCAGGCCATGACGATCAACCAGGCCGCAACAAGCATCCAGGTATGCGACACCCGCAGGCCGACGATGAGAGCGACGACCAGCGCGAGTTTGGAGTCCCAGTTGCCGTCGAAGAAGGCCGGAGCGACGAGGGTCGTCAACACGGCGGCGGGCACGGCATTCAGCGCTGCCTCCACGCGCGGCGGTATGCGCTTCATCGTGGTGATGAGAACGTAGCCGCCGATGCGCGTCGCGTAGGTGGCGATCGCCGCCGCAATGATGACGAGGATCATGTGAAGATCGAATTCCATGATCAGACCTCGTGCGGTTCGTTTGCGGGTTCTGGCTGGTGGACGGCGGGCAGGGGCAGCAGGGCGGCAAGCACGATGCCTGCGGCCGCGCCGAGGCTGACATGCCAGGGCGAGCCGACGAGATGATAGGCGATCACGGAGGCAACGGCGCTGACGAGCGCCACCGGCAGGAAATTGTCACGGGTGCGGAAGCCGAGGACAATCCCCAGGAAGTAGGCGGGCAGCAGGATGTCTAGGCCGAGCGTTCTCGGATCGCCGATGAAGCTGCCGAGCATGCCGCCGATAAGGCTGACCAGCACCCATGGAATGTAGATGATGATCCCGAAGCCGAGATACCAGACGAAGGTCACGGGCTTGCCCGACTCGCCACGGTTGACGGTTTCAGCGAATTGCGGATCGACGAGCAGGAAGAAGGCGAAGAATTTCTGCAGCGGCGTGAAGTGGCGGATATGGCGGGCGATCGCCGCCGAATAGAGGACATGCCGGAAGTTGACGGCGAGGATCGAGGCGACGATCACCCAGGCCGGGACATTGCCGCCGAAAAGCTCGATCCCGACCATCTGGCTGGCGCCCGCATAGACGGTCGCGCTCATGAAGGTGAGTTCGGCAAGCGACATGCCGTGATCGGCGGCAAGCGCGCCGAACAGAGCTCCGAAGGGCGCGGACGCCAGTGCCACCGTAAAGCCGCCCCGCAAACCCTCGACAAAATCCGCGCGACTCATCGGCACCTATCCTTCTTCAAAACGCACCTGCTCTATTTGCCTGACGCCCGCGCGGCAACCGAATTTCGTTGATCGACCGATCGATTTTGCTGAATGGTGAGCGGCCGAAGCAGCGATGATTAAGCAGCCGCGCGAGATTGAGACTCAGGCGGCAAGCACCTTTCGGCTGTCGATGATTTCGATGCCGCGGGCGCGCATCTCGTCGATTGCGGCGGAAACACCTTCCGGTGTGATCCCGCGGCTCGCGTCCTCGATGAAGCGAACCCTGATTCCGGGTACCATGTCCAGCGCATCGAGCGCCGAGAACTTCACGCAGTAATCGGTCGCCAGACCGCAGATGTCGAGCTCGGTTACGCCCCGCTCCTGAAAGAAATCGGCAAGGCCGGTCGAGTGCGCCTTGTCGTTGTCGCGGAAGGCGGAGTAGCTGTCCACCCGCGGATTCTCGCCCTTCCGCTGGATAAAGTGTACTTCTTCGGATTTCAGCCCCGGATGCAGTTCAGCGTCCGAGGTATTCTGCACGCAGTGATCGGGCCACAGCATTTGCGGCATGCCGGAAAGCTCACCCATTTCAAAGGGCTGCTTGCCGGGATGGGAGGAGGCAAAGCTTCCGTGGCCGGGCGGATGCCAATCCTGCGAGGCGACGATCAGATCGTATTGACCGCTGTCGATCAGGGCGTTTGCAATCGGCACGACCTGATGGCCTTCCGGTACGGGAAGATTGCCCCCCGGGCAAAAACCAATCTGAATATCGGTCAGCAGTAATGCTTTCATTCGGCGGCTCTTTCGATTGTCAGGCTGTGTGATGGGGCCAGGGACTCATCAGTCCATAGAAGGCAATATAGGATTCGCATAGCAGAGCACAGGCATCAGGAAAGCCAGCTGAGCGCCGATTGTGTCGGCAAGGACGCTCTGGACGCGCCTGCTTTGACCAAGGGTTTCGCCCGAACGGGCCTGTAAATCGAGGGCTGGCGGCTCCCCCGGCGGAGCCTTGTTCGTGAGATGGCGCGTACAGGCCATCCGTTGCGATCCGGCGCGAAGAGGTCAGAGCGCCTGTGTCGTCTGTGCTGCGGCATCGGCCGTCTCGGCGGCGCCGTAGGTATTGCGTTAGGCCTGAAGGGCAGTCTGCATGTCGTTGGCAATATTGGCGAAGAACGGATCGCTTTCGCCGCTGGCGTCACCCGATGCGGCGGCGTCTGGCTCGGCGGAGAGCAATTCCGACGTCGTCAGCTTGCCGTCTCCATTCGTATCCATCGAGGCGAACACGCCTTTGGAATCGTCAGTAGAGTCATCGCTGCCGTCGTCGCTCTGCTGCTGCATCTGCAGCATCAGGGAAAGAATGTCGCCGGTGATCTTCTGAACGATGCTTGCGCCATTATCGCCGCCATCGCTGGCGGAGGAGCTGGTGCTTGGGCCGGGCGACTGGTTGGCGGCCGCGAGCTCATCGGCGGAAACCACGCCGTCGCCGTTCTTGTCGAGTGGGTTGAGGGGAGCTTGATACTGGGTAAGCGCACTGCCTAAGGATGAAACACTGGTCACTTGAACCTCCTTTGCGAGTTCGTCGTGAAGCCCGGCCTTCATGGACGGACAACGCCGGGCTAAGCTGATTTGCGGATACCGTCAAAGCGTCGTTTTGACAGGCGAGAAGTACGATTGACGGCGGGGAGCCTTGCGCGTTAACCTTTTGGTCACCGCTTGTATTTCTTTGAATTTGCTAATGAATTTTGGCCCTGATTTGCGCGGGCGAGCCGGAAAATCTCACCGTCCGCTGGCATCAATGCAGCCGGGACACCCCTGGGAGGCAACTGCGCGCCCGGAAGGCGCTTGAGATGCTGCGGCATATTGTCAGGCTGCTTCCCCCGGGACTAGATAGGCATCGGGAAGATCATCGGAGGAAGCGATGGCAATCAGCATCGTACGACTGGGGACGCCGCGGCAAAAAGACGAGGGGCTGCGCATCGGCACCGTCCGGCGGCCGCCGCGCGGCGTGCCGAAGGAAGAGTTTTCCAGCCGCGACTATTACGACGTCTGGCTGCCGATGCTGGCCCCGAGCCAGGAATTGGTGACGCAGGCCCGGGCGGCGGAAACGGAAGCCGAGTGGAAGGCCTTTTCGCGTGGCTACCTCAAGGAGATGGCGGCACACGACACGAGCCATGTTCTCGACACGCTGGCGGCACTTTCGCACACAGCCAATTTCTCCGTCGGCTGTTACTGCGAAAACGAAAACCGCTGCCACCGCAGCCTGCTGCGCGGCCTCCTTGCAGAGCGCGGCGCAAAGATCGCCTGCACGCCGGCCTGAATGGCGGGCAGCAAAAAGGCGCGGCCCCGGCCGCGCCTTTTTGCATGAGTGCTACCAGAGGTCAGGTCCCGATAATCTTGTTGCAGGCCAGAGCAAGTCCCGGATTGCCGAGAACGGCGATCACGAGAGATAGGCCGATCAGGGACAATGAATAGCGTTTCATCCGCACCTCCTATTCCAGCCCGGCGGGATTATGCGGGAGGGAGGGCGGAATGCGAAGTCACGAAGGGGTGAGGGTGCTCGCATCCATGCCTTCAGAGCCGAAGGCGCCGGGGAAGAGACCGGGACGCCTGTGGGCAGCCCCTTGCCGTTTGAGGCCATTTCTGCCTTTGTTGCATAAGGAGAGCAGCCGGAAACCAAGCCATGCCCGAGCCCGGTCCTGAGGAGAAGATCGACGCGACGTTCCGCAACGGTTCGCTGACGGCGGCAGGCATCATTCTCGGCTTTTCGCTGACATTCCTCAGCCGTTGGGTTTCGAACCCGAACGACTGGAGCCGCATCGACATCCTGCCGATGCTGCTCCTGACAGCCGGCATCGCTATCCAGGTAAAGGTCTTTGCCGATCTCCTGGCGCGGGATTCGCTGATTGCCGCCAAATACGACCGCTCGCGGCGGCTTTTCCTCATCGGGCTTATCGTCGTCGCCGTGGGGATCGCGGTTGCGCTGGTCAACGATATTCTCGGATTGGGCAGGATGCCGATGCTGGGGTGAGCGGTGTAGCGAGCTCACGCGAGACGCAGATGCAAAGTCACGAATGGAACGCGGTGCTTACAATTTAAAAGTACAAAGAAAATATTCTTCAACCGTAATTGACTGCTCGTTTCTATTTGCTAAGTTCTCTCTATGTTCTGTGTTGGGGAAATTGATGGTGCAAAAACCGTTCGGGCACACGCATACCAAAGTCAAACTAGATACTGTTTTCGATTACGCAAATTTTTATACGAGGGTTTTGCAAAATAAGCCCTCTCCGCAGCGGCCGTTTAGGCTTCACTATCTTGATGCATTTGCCGGGACAGGCGAAATCCCAGTTGGGGCAGCAATGCCTTTGCTTCCGGGTATCCAAGATTCTGAAGCAGTCATTGTCGGATCTGTTCGAAGAGCGTTGGATGTGGAGATACCGTTTTCAAGGTATGTGTTCTCCGATCTGAAACGAAAGAATGCCAGCGAGCTACAACAACTCGCAAACACCTATCCCCATTTGAAAGACCGCATAGAGGTTCGCGATGGGGACGCGAATGATGTTGTAACCGACTTTTGCACCAAACTCGGGCCTTCTGATCGAGCTTTGATTTTCCTCGACCCCTTCGGCAATCAGGTGCGATGGGACACGCTTAGAGTTATCGCTGAGTCTAAGAAAGCTGATCTTTGGTATCTGTTTCCGGCATGGCTTGGTGTGGCTCGCCAAATCAAAGCGTCTGGGATTATCTTGAAGGATGCTGAAGAATCGATCGATCGGATGTTTGGCCCGTTTGATTGGCGAAAAGAAGTTGTTGCGGAGACAATGTCCGCTCAGACAGATATGTTTGCGGCCAGCAATACCGATAAGCAAAAGATTGCCACCGCCGATGGTATCACTCGATACATGATTGAGTGCATGGAGACGAACTTTGGAGGTGGCGTATCTAAGAAGTGGCTTCCGTTGGGAAGGAATGGACGACATTATTATTCCTTGATTTTTGCTTGTGCGAATCCGGGAGACAGAGCAAAAACCTTAGCTCAGAGGGTGGCGCGCGATATCATGACGAGGAAATAATGGCAGGTCTATCGGATATCGAATGGACAGACGCGACTTGGAACCCGGTCTCTGGTTGCACCATAATCTCGCCTGGCTGCACCAACTGTTATGCCATGCGCATGGCTGCGCGTTTAGATGCTATGGGGCATGGTAGCTATCGAGGAACTACCCGCAAAAGCGGAAAACGTCATGTTTGGACAGGCAAAGTGGTCCTCAATGAGCGCGTCGTTGCGGCGCCCATTTCTTGGCGAAAGCCAAGGATGATTTTCGTCAATTCAATGTCCGATCTATTTCAAGATAAGGTTCCCGTCGAGTTTATCCGTCGGGTTTGGGAGACGATGGCCGATGCGCATTGGCATGTCTTCCAGGTTTTGACAAAGAGGCCGGATAATATGGCCCGAATTCTTGCGTCAGGTAACTTCCCAATACTTGAAAATGTTTGGTTGGGCACGTCTGTCGAAAGCGGCGACTATGTCGATCGCATCGACGATCTTCGTGCAACTCCGGCTGCTGTCCGATTCGTATCCTTTGAGCCGTTATTGCGCAGCGTAGGACACGTAGCCCTGAAGGACATTGACTGGGCAATAGTTGGTGGGGAGTCAGGCCCGGGCGCTCGGCCCATGGACATTGCTTGGATCGATGAAATCAAAGCAGCCTGCGATGAGGCGGGAACAGCCTTTTTCTTCAAGCAGTGGGGCGGCGTAAACAAGAAAAAGACCGGACGCGAATATCAAGGCCAAACGTGGGATGAGATGCCGCGCACGTTATCGTTCGGTTAGGCACTAAACCCGCTCCACAAACCCGTCCAGCACCCGCTTCTGCCCCGCGCGGTCGAAATCGATCGTCAGCTTGTTGCCCTCGATTCCGGTAATGTTGCCGTTGCCGAATTTCAGGTGGAAGACGCGGTCGCCCATCTGGAAGCGCGAGGGTTCGGTGGAGGTGGATTTGGCGACCAGTTCGCCTTCGATGGTGCGGCCCTTGGGGCCGCTTTCGCCGTAGCCGATGCGCTCGACGGCGTGGCCGGAGCGGGTACCCCAGTTGTCGCGGGTGGCGTCGGTCTTGTTCTGCTGTGCACGTTTCCAGCCGGGAGTGGAATAGGAATTGGCGAAGGGATCGGCCTTGTCGAAGCGCGACTGGCCGTAGCCGCCGCGGCCGTATCCGCCGTAGGACTGCTCCATCTCGGCGACCGCGACATGGGTTTCCGGAAGCTCGTCGAGGAAGCGCGAGGGAAGCGTCGATTGCCAGAGGCCGTGGATGCGGCGGTTGGAGACGAACCAGATGTGGCAGCGGCGCTTGGCGCGGGTGATGCCGACATAGGCGAGGCGGCGTTCCTCCTCGAGACCAGCGCGGCCGCTTTCATCCAGCGCCCGCTGGTGCGGGAAGAGGCCTTCCTCCCATCCGGGCAGGAACACGGTGTCGAATTCCAGGCCCTTGGCTGAATGCAGCGTCATGATCGAGACAGCGTCGAGGTCTTCGTTCTGCTCGGCGTCCATGACCAGGGCGACGTGCTCCAGGAAGCCGCGCAGCGATTCGAAGCTTTCCATCGAGCGGATGAGTTCCTTGAGGTTTTCCAGCCGTCCCGGCGCTTCGGCCGTCTTGTCGGCCTTCCACATGTCGGTATAGCCGGATTCTTCGAGAATCTGCTCGGCAAGCTCGGTATGCGGCGTGTTTTCGAGCAGCCCTTGCCAGCGGCGGAAGGACTGCACGACGTCGAAGAGCGCCTTGCGCGCCTTGGGCTTCAGCTCGTCGGTTTCGATGATATCGGCTGCTGCTGCCAGCATCGGGATGTCGCGGGCGCGGGCATAGTCGTGCAGCGCGCGCACCGTCGTGTCGCCGAGGCCGCGCTTCGGCGTGTTGACGATGCGCTCGAAGGCGAGGTCGTCTGCCGGCTGGGCGACGAGGCGGAAATAGGCCATGGCGTCGCGGATTTCGAGACGCTCGTAGAATCGCGGGCCGCCGATGACGCGGTAGTTGAGGCCGAGCGTGACGAAGCGGTCTTCGAATTCGCGCATCTGGAAGGAGGCGCGCACCAGGATTGCCATGTCGTTGAGGAGATGCTTGTCGCGCTGCAGCGCCTCGATCTCGTCGCCGATGGCGCGGGCCTCTTCCTCGCTGTCCCAGGAGGCGTGCACCTGCACCTTGACGTCCTCAGGATCGGCACGATCGGTGAAGAGCGTCTTGCCGAGGCGGCCTTCGTTGTGGGCGATCAGGTGGGCGGCGGCACCGAGGATGTGCTCGGTCGAGCGGTAGTTGCGCTCCAGCTTGATGACCCTGGCGCCGGGAAAATCCTTCTCGAAGCGCAGGATGTTGTCCACTTCCGCGCCGCGCCAGCCGTAGATCGACTGGTCGTCATCACCGACGCAGCAGACGTTCTGCAGCTCGCCTTTCGGCCGCTGGGCCAGCAGCCGCAGCCACATGTACTGTGCCGTGTTGGTGTCCTGATACTCGTCGACGAGGATATAGCGGAAGCGCTGGTGATATTCCTTGAGCAGGTCCGGGTTCCTGCGGAAGATGGCGATCGGATGCATCAAGAGATCGCCGAAATCGCAGGCGTTCAGCGTCGAAAGCCGGGACTGGTAAGCGAAATAGAGTTCGCGGCCGCGGCCGTTGGCAAAGGCGCGGGCGTCGCCTTCGGGAATGTCGGCCGGGCCGAGGCCCTTGTTCTTCCAGGTGTCGATCATGCCGGCGAACTGCTTGGCCGGCCAGCGTTTGTCGTCGAGGCCTTCGGCCTGGATCAACTGCTTGATCAGGCGCACGACGTCGTCGGTATCGAGGATGGTGAAGTCGGAGCGCAGGTCGACGAGTTCGGCATGACGGCGAAGCAGCTTGACGCCGATTGAGTGGAAGGTGCCGAGCCAGGGCATGCCTTCGACGGTGCCGCCGACGAGCAGCGCGATACGCTCCTTCATCTCGCGGGCAGCCTTGTTGGTAAAGGTGACGGCGAGGATCTGGGAAGGGAAGGCGCGGCCGGTACTCAATATGTGGGCGATACGGGTCGTCAGCACGCGGGTCTTGCCGGTGCCAGCACCCGCCAAAACCAGGACCGGGCCGTCCAGCGTCTCGACGGCTTCGGTCTGCTCCGGATTGAGGCCTGCGAGGTAGTCCGGCCGCCTGCCGCCGTCGCGCGCTGCCATGGCGCGGGCAGCGAGCCCACCGCCTGCAGGAGCGGGCGCCTGCGGCTTGCGCGGCGCTTCGCCGGGCTCTTCGTCGAAGAAGGGAATATCGTCGAAACTGTTGCTCATGGCGCGTAATGTAGTGATTCGGGCTGGAAAGACCAGAAAAGATGTTCTGCTTTCATTCCGCCAAGTTTTACGGGCTTTCCGGCGGGCGGAAGGCGAGGGTTACAGAGACGAGCGCAAGAAGCGGCGGAAACGCGAAGCACCAGAGGCCTGCGAGCACATAGGCGAGAGCTGCAAGCCCGCAGCCGAGCGCGAAGGTGGCGACTGCGAGCGCCATCTTGGCAAGCCGCGGCTTCACGGGCTTTTCCGCATCGGCCGGGCCTCCATGGGCGAGATCGGCGAGGTCGATCATGATCTGTGTCGTCGTGCCGGTCATCAGCGTGCCGGGCGGCGCGGCGGAGAGGTGGATGCGGTGCGCGGCATTCTGGATCGCCATGGCGATGACGAGCAGCATGCCGGTGACAACGAGCGGCAGGCCGTCGGGATCGGAAAAAGGACCGAGGCGGATTGCCATGGCGGCTCCGGCGATGAGGAAAAGCAGTTTCAGGACCAGCATCGTCCGCAAGCTTGCGCTCATCCGCCGTGCGTCGCGTGAGGTAACGCAGCAGGAAGATGGTGATGCAGAAGACCGGCAGCGCCAGAAGCTTGGCGATGATGCCCGAGGTCCCGAAGGCCTGTGCAGCCCCGAGCGTCACGAAGTTGCCGGTGACATGGGCGGTGAACAGACCGCCGAGCGCCAGGAACCCGGCTGTGTCCACATAACCGCCGGTGAAGCTGAGGAGGAAGGGAAAGGCGGGGCGCATAGGTCTCCCTCGGACTGTCGGGACGGGCGTTGCCGCTTTACTGCGCTTTTCTGTTCTACTGAAGAAGCGGCGGCTGAAATCTGTCGAAAAATACGTGGATGCTCAAGCAAAAGTGACCTGCATCTCGACTTTTCGGATCTCGCCGAGATTACAATTCTGTAATGACGGATGGATACGCTTGAAGCCGGTTTGTAAAGAGGCGATATTGCCGCAGACACGCGATTGTGTCTGACAGACGCCTCTTACGACCGACCCTGGTCTAACCTCGAGTCCCTCCTGGAGACGTGAATGGCTTTTTGGAAGCAGATTGTTCTTTCTATCATCGTTATTGCGGCCGGCTTTGCCGGATGGATTTTCTTTGTGCCGGGTTCGGCTGATACTTTAAGAAATGCGGGAGTTCCGGAAAGCCTCGTGGCCAAGCTGGCTCCGGCCATGAAGACATCCGATGCCGGCGGATCAGAGCAGGGGCAGGGCAGCCAGGGTGGAGGCCGCAACGGCGGCGGGGCGCGCAATGGCGCCGTTCTCGTCGTGACGCAGGCTGTCGTGCAGGGCGTCGTGAACGACCGGCTGAACGCGATCGGCACGGGTGACGCGATCCGCTCGGTGGCCGTGACGCCGCAGGCAACAGGCACGATCCGCGAAATCCTCATCAAGTCGGGCGACAAGGTCAAACAGGGACAGGTGCTCGCCAAGCTCGACAGCGAAGAACAGGTGATCGCCAAGGGGCAGGCGGAGGTGGCGCTGAAGAGCGCGATGGAGAAATCCAATCTCTACCACAACATCAAATCCAGCGTTTCGCGCATGGATGTGTTCGATGCCGAGATCGTCGAGCAGGGTGCGCGGTTGCAGCTGCAGGCCGCCGACCTCAATCTTGCCCGGCGCAATATCGTCGCGCCGATCGATGGCATCGTAGGCATCGTCCCGGTCAACATCGGCGACAACGTGACCACCAGCACGCCGATCGTGACGCTCGACGACCGCTCCGAAATCCTGGTCGACTACTGGGTGCCGGAGCGTTTCGCCAATACGGTTTCCGTTGGCCAGCCGGTCGAGGCAATGTCGGTCGCGCGGCCGGGCCAGGTGTTCACCGGCGAAGTCGAGGCGGTGGATAACCGCGTCGACGCGGCAAGCCGGACACTGCGCATCCGCGGACGGATCGATAACAGTACGGACGAGCTTCGCGCCGGCATGTCCTTCAATGTCAGCATGAAGTTTGCCGGCGACAAATACCCGGCGGTCGACCCGCTGTCCGTTCAGTGGGATTCGCAGGGTTCCTTCGTCTGGCGCGTCGTCGACGGCAAGTCGCGCAAGGTGCGGGTCAGCATCGTGCAGCGCAATCCGGATTTCGTGCTCGTCAAGGCCGACATCAAGGATGGCGACGCCATCGTAACGCAGGGCCTGCAGCGCGTCCGCGAAGCCGGGGCGGTGCGGGTCGCCAATGAAGTGGCCTCGAGCAGCGAGGTCACGGCACAATGAGCGTGACCGAACTCCCCGAGAGAGCGTCCGGCAAGCAGACCTTTACGGCCCTCTTCGTGCGCCGGCCGATCCTGGCGCTGGTTTTCAACACACTGATGGTTGTGGCGGGCCTCGCGGCCTATGCCGGTATCGAAGTGCGCGAGCTGCCGGATGTCGACCGCCCGGTCGTGACCGTACGCACGACCTTCGACGGCGCGTCGCCGCAGACGATCGATCAGGAGCTGACCAAGGTGATCGAAGGCGCGGCTGCGCGCGTCAGTGGCCTGAAGTCGATCTCGTCGCAGTCGCAGTTCGGCCAAAGCCGCGTGACCCTGGAGTTTTCCGACAGCGTCGACCTTGCAGTTGCCGCAAACGACGTGCGCGACGCGATCGGCCGCATCACGCAGCAGCTTCCGGACGAAGCCGACGCGCCGCAGATCGTCAAGGCGGATTCGGATTCGCAGGCGATCATGCGTCTTGCGGTGACGTCCACCAATCTCAACATGGATGATCTGACGCTTCTCGTCGAAAACGAGATCGTCGACCGCCTGGCTTCCGTCGATGGCGTCGCCGATGTCGAGGAGTATGGGGACCAGGAAAAGATCTTCCGCGTCGATGTGGATCAGGGGGCGCTCGCCAGCCGCGGTCTCACGGTCGGCGATCTGACGCAGGCGCTCTCCAGTTCCGCGCTCGACGTTCCGGCCGGATCGCTGAAGAGTGCGACGCAGGATATCGTCGTGCGCGCGACCGCGAACCTGCAGAACCCGCAGGATTTCGCCAAGGTCATCCTGCAGGACCACGTACGCCTTGGTGATGTCGCGACCGTGACCCTCGGACCGCGCGACGGCGAGACGGCGCTGCGCTCCAACGGCATTCAGGGCATTGGCCTCGGCGTCATTCGCCAGGCGCAATCGAACACGCTCAATATTTCGAGCGGCATCAAGACGGTTGTCGAGCAGCTGTCGAAGACGCTGCCGGAGGGCACCAAGATCGCGATCACCAGCGACGATGCGGTGTTCATCCAGGGCGCCATCCATGAGGTCGTCCTGGCGCTGATCCTTGCCGCGGTCATCGTTACCGGCGTCATCTATCTCTTCCTGCGCGACTGGCGGGCAACCCTCATCCCGGCGGTCAGCATGCCGGTTGCATTGATCGGCACGCTGGCTGCAATCTACCTCGTCGGCTTCTCGATCAACATCCTGACGCTGCTCGCGATCGTTCTGGCCACGGGTCTCGTCGTCGACGACGCGATCGTGGTGCTGGAAAATATCGTGCGCCGGCGGGCCGAAGGCATGGGGCCGCGGGCGGCGGCGGTGCTCGGCACGCGCGAGGTCTTCTTCGCCGTTATCGCGACCACGGCAACGCTTGCCGCGGTCTTCATTCCGCTATCGTTCCTGCCGGGACAGGTCGGCGGCCTCTTCCGGGAATTCGGGTTCGTGTTGGCGTTCTCGGTCGGTCTCTCGTCGATCGTCGCGCTCACTTTATGTCCGATGCTGGCGTCACGGATGCTGACGAAGCCGATGCTGGAAGATCACGGCGCGCTCGGCCGGTTCGGCAGCATCTTCGCACGTGTCTACCAATGGGGCCTGCAGCGCTGCCTCAACGCCCCCCTGGTCGTCCTGGTGGCGTCGATTTTCTTTGCCGGCGCAGCGCTTGTCGCATTCTCGACCGTCAAAAACGAACTGACGCCAAACGAAGACCGCGCGATGGTGATGATGCGGCTCACCGCACCGCAGGGATCAAGCCTCGAATACACGCGCGACAAGCTGCAGCTCGTCGAAGAATACCTGCAGCCGCTGCTCAAAAGCGGCGACATCCGAAACATCTTCTCGATCTCCGGGCAGGGCGGTTCGGCTAATAGCGGCTTCATGGTGCTGACGCTGGCGCCTTGGAGTGAGCGTCACCGGACGCAGGCAGAGATCGTTCAGGATATCAACCGGGCGGCAGCGCGTGTTCCCGCACTCCGCGGCAATGCGATCCAGTCGAACAGCCTACGCATTCGCGGCGCCGGTAACGGCCTGCAGATGGCGGTCGTCGGCAATGATTACGAGAGCCTGACGGCTTCCGCGGTCAAGCTGGTGCAGGCGCTGGACGCGACCGGGCAGTATGATACGCCGCGCCTCACCAACGAGCCGACGCAGGCGCAGGTCTCGGTCGCCATCGACCGCGAACGCGCTTCGGATCTTGGCATCGATATCACGGGGCTATCGACGGCGATGCAATCGCTGCTTGAGGGACGCTCCGTCGTCGACGTCTTCGTCAAGGGCGAAGCCTACCCGGTGCTGCTGACCTCGACCACCCGGCCGCTCGACGATCCGACGGATCTCGAAAACGTCTTCCTGAAAACAGGCGACGGCAAGATCGTACCGATATCGGTCATCGCTTCGATGAAGGAAGGGGCGGTCGCGCCGCAGCTGAACCGCGAATCGCAGCTGGCTTCGGTCGCAATCACCGCAGGCTTGAAGGATGGCATGTCGCTCGGCGATGCCGTCAAGCAGGTGTCGGAGCTTGCTGCCCCGATCCTGCCGCCTGGCGCGCGTCTGGTTCCGCTTGCCGAAGCGGCCACGCTTGAAGAGAATTCAAGCGGCATGGCGCTTACCTTCGCCTTTGCGATCGTTATCATCTTCCTGGTGCTGGCGGCGCAGTTCGAAAGCGTGCTTTCCTCGCTGATCATCATGTCGACCGTTCCGCTTGGGCTTGCCTGCGCGGTCTTCGCGCTGATCATCACTGGGTCGAGCCTCAACATCTATAGCCAGATCGGCCTGGTGCTGCTTGTCGGCGTCATGGCGAAGAACGGCATCCTGATCGTCGAATTCGCCAACCAGCTGAGGGATCACGGGGTAGCGGTTCGCGAGGCGATCGAGCGTGCCTGCGCGCTTCGCCTTCGTCCGGTCATGATGACAATGATCGCGACCATTCTCGGCGGCGTTCCGCTGGTCTTCGCGCATGGAGCGGGCGCGGAAGCGCGCATTGCGCTTGGCTGGGTCATCGTCGGCGGATTGGGTTTCGCGACGCTGGTCACGCTCTTCATCACGCCGGTCGCGTATTTCCTCATCGCGCGTTTTGCCACGCCTCATGCTCACGAAGAGGCCCGGCTGCACGAGGAAATGGCGGTTGCGACACGTCCGAAAGTCGTGCCCGATCCGAAGCATCTTCAGGCCGCGGAATAGATTCGACCTCTCGCCCGAAGGCGCGCCGCCGTCAAACACGGCGGCGTTTCTGCTCCTGAGCGCCTCATTTAACCGGTCGATCCTGCTGCGTTCCGGCGGCCCGGCCATCCGCTGGTCTCCACGCTCCGCGGTAACGCCTGTGGCAAATCGGTAAATATGCCGGGATTTGTGCAAGCGGCACGTGTCCAATCCACCGATTCTGCTCTATCCAGAGGAATGCGTTCATCTTGTCGCCGCATTTCCTAATATTTGCTCGCATCAGCTTCGAAGGGAGAGCTTTCTGTCTATGATCAAGAAATTCGTACTCTTGGCAGTTGCTGCCAGCTATTTGACCGCATGCACTACGACCGACCCCTATACGGGCGAGCAGAAAATGTCGAATACCGCGGGCGGGGCTATGCTCGGAGCTGTCGGCGGTGCGCTTGCCGGTGCCGCCCTTGGCGGACGCGGCCACGGCCCACGCAACGCGGCGCTGATCGGTGCCGGTCTCGGCGCGCTCGCCGGTGGTGCGATCGGCAACTACATGGACCAGCAGGAAGCGGAACTTCGCGCCCAGCTCCAGGGCACCGGCATTTCGGTCACGCGCAACGGCGACAACATCATCCTGAACATGCCATCGAACATCACCTTCGACGTCGATCAGGACGCCGTAAAGCCGGGCTTCTATCCGACGCTGAACTCGGTGGCGATCGTGTTGCGGAAGTTCAATCGCACGTTGATCGATATCAATGGCCATACGGATTCCACCGGCAGCCTGCAGCACAATCAGGATCTGTCGCAGCGGCGCGCCCTTTCGGTTGCCGATTATCTCGGCGGGCAGGGTATCGACCAGCGCCGCGTCTCCGCCGTCGGCTTTGGTCCGTCGCAGCCGGTCGCGTCGAATGCGAGCGAAGCCGGACGCGCCCAGAACCGCCGCGTCGAAATTCAGATCGCGCCGATTACGGAAAGCTGATCTCAGCAAAACCGAGTCAAACAGCCGGGCCATTGCCCGGCTGTTTCTATTCATTAGGTGGTGCATGCCACCAAGCCGTCTCAGGGCAGGGAGAACTATTGCGGCGTTAGGCGCTCCAATTCATTCAGCCGCTGCAGTGCTGCCTGCTGTCGCAGCATGTTATAGTTGATGCCGCTGGCGTTGAGCGAGCTGCCCTCCTGGAACGGGAACTGATTGAAGTCCGAGAAGAACTCCTTGATCTTGCCCTGGACAGGCACAAGGAGCCACATGTTCCTGGCGAGGAACTCGATCGCGCCGCCGCCATCTTCCATACCACGCTCATAGGGATCCATTCGCAGGTTGGCGATCCCAGCCCAGCTAGGCACTTCTCTGGTCGCTGTTGCGATATTGCCGTGGCTGGCGATTGCAAAGCTCAGCTTCCAATCGTTCCAACGGATTGCGTTGAGATTGCCCCCCTGATCGAAGTAGTAGACGACATCCCGCGGCCCGGTCGGAACCTCGCCCTTCAGGAAGGGCATCAGATCGTAGCCGTCCAGATGCACTTTGAAGTCCTTGGTTCCAGATTTGAAACCTGCCTTCATTTGCTCCTTGAGGTCCGATACGCCAGCCGCGCTCGCGAACGTCGGCATCCAGTCCATAAGCGTGACGATCTCGTTGATTTCGGTTCCCGGTTTGACGACGCCCGGCCAGCGAACCATCATGGGAATGCGGAAGCCACCCTCCCATGTCGTGCCCTTCTCGCCGTGGAACATCGTCTGGGCTCCGTCCGGCCACAGCGCAAGCTCTGCGCCGTTGTCGGTCGTGTAGAGAACGATGGTGTTCTCGGCGATGCCCAGTTGATCCAACTGATCGAGAAGCTGGCCGACGTGGCCGTCATGCTCGACCATGCCGTCCGCATGGATACCTTTGCCCGTCTTTCCGAGAGAGTCTGCCTTCAGGTGCGTGAAGACGTGCATGCGTGTTGAGTTGAACCAGCAGAAGAAGGGCTTGTCTGCTTTTGCCTGCCGATCGATAAAGTTCTTGGCTGCTGCCAGGAATTCCTCGTCGACCGTCTCCATGCGCTTTATGGTGAGCGCGCCGGTGTCTTCGATTTTTCCATCAGCACTCGACTTGATCACGCCCCGAGGGCCGAACTGTCTGCGGAATGCCGGGTCCTTCGGGTAGAAATAGCCTTCAGGCTCCTCCTCTGCGTTGAGGTGATAGAGATTGCCGAAGAATTCGTCGAAGCCATGCTTGGTCGGCAGGTGCTGATCCTGGTCGCCAAGATGGTTCTTGCCGAATTGGCCTGTCGCATAGCCACGCGTTTTCATGACATCGGCAATCGTCGGCATCCAGTCCTGAATGCCATGCGGATCGCCCGGCATGCCGATCGTCAGCAATCCCGTACGGAACGGCTCCTGGCCCAGGATGAAGGACGC
Organism: Rhizobium sp. SVR5-2C; assembly: GCF_056755115.1. NCBI lineage: Bacteria > Pseudomonadati > Pseudomonadota > Alphaproteobacteria > Hyphomicrobiales > Rhizobiaceae > Rhizobium > Rhizobium sp. SVR5-2C. The sequence goes on from NZ_JBNDHT010000004.1 coordinate 83,754, forward strand.
TCGGCCCGCGGTGCAGCTCTGCTGGCCATAGGAATCCGTGAAGATCGCGCCTTCCCTGGCAATGCGGTCGATGTTGGGTGTGCGATAGCCCATCAGCCCCATCGTGTAGGCGCTGATTTGCGGTATGCCGATGTCATCGCCGAAGATGACGAGGATGTTCGGAGGCTTTCCAGAGCCGGCTGACTGCGGTTGGGCGGTCTGTGCCGTCTGTGCGCTAGCGCGTTGTGCGGTGGACGCGACAGCGAGACCAGCGAGGGCAAGCGAACTGCCGCCGAGCAGCAGATCGCGGCGGCTGACCGCTGTGGGCGCGTCGAGCGTCCTTCCGGTTTCACAATCTTCCATCGGGAGTCTCCTAGTGGTGAAATAGGCAGTGATGAAGTACGCACCGGAAAGCGTGTGTGAAAATCGGCAGATGCGGAAGTACGCAACGGTAAATGGAGACGTAAATTCGGTCGCTTAGGATTGGCGAAGATCGCCTTGCCGGAACTCACAACCGCTATGTCGTTTCAGGCATGCATCTTTGCGCCCTTGGTGATCTTGTCGACGATCTTCTTATCGGCGCGCAAGGCGATCCCGACGACCTTGGCGTCTTCCGGGGCGTGTTCGGCAAAGACCGCACGGTTGGCGGCGTCATGGCCGGTCGCGAACATCTCCTCGATGAACAGCGAGGCGGCAATCTCACGCTCCAGCACCCGGCGATGTATCGCCGCGATGGTTGCCTCGTCGGCGGACAAGACGATAATGGGCTGGATGGACATGGCGTTGTAGAGGTTGCCGGCGCGGTCTTTGTAGGGCTCGCCGATGATCTGCGGACTTTGGCCGGCGATGCCGCTCATCACGAAGGCGGTCACATTCAGCTTCTGCCATGACGCAAGATTGTTTCGCAGGATGATCGCAATTTTGGTATCAAACATTCCAGTCTCTTTCATGCCTTCTGAGGTCGCGTTGAGCCAGGATTTAACTCCGCCGGTATTCGAAGGTCTTGAACGTTTGTGCACGCTGCGGGATGGCGACGGCATTCTGACCGCGCCCGCTTTCCCGGGGATCGAGCGCATCGAGGCGCAGTTCAGGGGAAACGCCTTCGAGCCGCACCGTCACGATACCTACGCACTTGGGGTAACGCTCAAGGGCGCGCAGGCATTTTACTATCGCGGCGAAAGACGCATCAGCCTGCCGGGACAGGTCATCGTGCTCCACCCGGACGAGGAGCATGACGGCGGGGCAGGCTCTGATGACGGGTTGCAATACCGCATGCTCTATCTGGAGCCCGCGTTGCTTGCCGAGTGTCTCGAAGCGGAGAAACTCGGGCTGCCCTTTGTCGATCAGCCTGTTGTCGATGATGCGGCTCTTGCTGGTGTGTTGCTTGGCGCTTTAGCCGATCTCGATGGGGAGCTCGACGAACTGTTCGTCGACGATTTCCTGATGCGGGTGGCGGATGGGCTGGCGAAACATGCGAAAGCGCAGCGGCGGCTGCCAGGCAACATTGCCTGGGGGCAAGCACGCCGTGCCCGCGACTACCTCGAAGCGCATACGACGCAGATAGTGCGTTCCGGCGAGTTGGAATCCGTGACGGGGCTCGATCGTTTTGCGCTTTCGCGGCACTTCCGGGCTGCATTTGCGACCAGTCCGCATCGCTACCTGCTGATGCGACGGCTGCAGAAGGCGCGGGCGATGATCGGCGCGGGAGGTGAGCTCTCGGATGTCGCCTTCGCGACCGGCTTCGCAGACCAAAGCCACCTCAATCGGCATTTCAAGAAGGCCTATGGCATGACGCCCGGCCAGTGGGCCTCGCTCAGGCGGGCTTCTCAGCCAGGCCGCTCTTGCGGGCAATGAAACGCGCAAGCATTGGGCCGGTGAACAGAATCACGAGAAACCGCCCGACCTGCATCGCCATGATGAACGGCTGGTCGACATCGCTGGAGGCAGCGATGATGGCGACCGAATCGGCGCCGCCGGGGCTCGTGGCAAGATAGGCCGTCAGTGGATCGATACCGGCAAGCTTGTGCAGCGCCACAGCCATGAGGCCGCAGATCCCGATCAGAAGCAGAATGGACGCGGAGACGCGCGGCAAGGCACGGGCGACGTGTTTCATGATGGAGCGGGTGAAGCGGAGCCCGATACTCCAGCCGATCATCGCATAGCTGAACGCGAGCAGCCACATCGGCAATTCGATCTTCATCAAGCCGAACCCCTGCAGAAGCGCACCGGCAAAGAGAGGCGTGATGATGGTTCCGCCTTTGATGTGGAAACGAAAGACCGCATAGACGCAGCAGCAGGCAAGCAGCAGCGTCATCGCAAGAGCCGGCCAGTCGACCGGTGGAAACAGAATGAGCGGCGGCGGCTCTCCACCGTCTGTGGCGACCCAGAGATGCGAGATGGCGGAAGCGGCAATGACGACGAAGACGACGCGCAGATACTGCATGAAGGCAACGAGGCGGGCATCAGCACCGTAGGACTCCGACATGATGACCATGGCCGAGGCGCCGCCAGGCGAGGAACCCCAGACCGCGGTGGTGCCGGGCAGCACCTGCCAGCGCGTGAGGACATAGCCAAGCAGGCTTGCAACCGCGATGACCGAGAAGATGACCACCATGAAGAGCGGCGCGTCCTTGACCATCGTGCCGAGAATATCCGGCGTGATGGCGCGCGCCATCAGCAGGCCGACGACAACCTGCCCGAACTGCAGCGGCCAATAGGGAACACGCACCTCACCCTTGCCGAAGACCAAGGCGAGAAACATCGCGGCGATCATCGGTCCGACGAGAAGCGAGGCTGGCAGACCGAAAAGCTCGAAAAAGGCGACAAGACCAGCGGAGAGGGCAAGCAGCAATGCCCATCTCGGCAGGCTGGCTTTCTGCATGGCGCGGCTTGCGGATTTAAAGAGCATGGAGCGGTTTCTTCTTGGCGAATTCACAGGAGCGCCGCCACGCGCATTGGGGAAAGTATCGGCGGGATGAAAGAAGCGGCGGGGGCTGCCGCAGACGCCACCGGTATATTTGTCAGCGTGTACCGGGGTCAACTGCGAAATCTGGCTTTGGCGGAGTATCGATCAAAGCCGGACGTTCGCAGCCAGAAAGTCGAGCAGAGCGCGGACGCGGGCCGGCAGCGGACCTCCCGCGCCTATATAGACCGCGTAGAATTCTTCGATATCGCCGGGATTGAGGTCTTCGAGGACGGGGACGAGTCTCCCGGCGGCGATGTCGGCACGAACGGTGAAATCGGCAAGGCGGGCGAGACCCACTCCGGCGATCGCCATGTGGCGCATCCCGTCGCCATCGCCGATCTGAATCCCCGGCGTGACCGGCACATGGACGGTTTCACCCTGATCGAGAAGCGGCCAGCCGGCGATGGCCCGAGAATAGGAAAAGCCGATACGGCAATGCTTTTCGAGATCGGCGATCGATTTCGGTTCATCGTGGTGGTGCAGGTAGTCCGGCGAAGCGACGATGAGCTTGCGGGCTGCCCCGAGCTTGCGGGCAATCAGGCTGGAGTCCTTAAGCGGGCCGGCGCGGACCGCGACATCGGCGCGCTCTTCCATGAGATCGACGATCTTGTCCGTATAGGAAATGTCGAGTGTCACGGCGGGATGAAGCGCCATGAAGGCGGGCAGCAGTGGCGCGAGCACATGATTGCCGAAGGAAGCGCTGGTATTGATGCGGATCGGGCCCGCCGCTTGTTCCCCCGTCGAAGCGTGGCGCTCGGCCTCTGCGATATCGGCCAGGATGGAAACGCTTCGTTCGTAAAAGGCGCAGCCCTCCGGCGTCAGCTGCAGGCGTCGCGTCGAGCGGTTGATCAGGCGCGTGCCCAGCCGCGTTTCGAGCCGCGCGACAAGCTTGCTGACTGCCGACGGCGTCATGCGGCAGGCCGTTGCGGCGGCGCTGAAACCGCCGAGCTCGACAGCGCGGACGAAGACCTCCATTTCGCCGGAGCGATTGATGTCCTGACGGCTCATGATGAATTCAAATCACAAATGAGTTTCTTGCCGGCAATCTATATCGTGCCTTCATGAGTGTCTATCTCTCTTGCAGCAACAGGAGACAAGTCATGGAATACAGGAATCTCGGTGCATCCGGTCTCAGAGTACCGGTCTTGAGCTTCGGCGCCGGCACGTTCGGCGGCAGTGGGCCGCTCTTCGGAGCATGGGGCAATACCGACGCGGCGGAGGCGCGGCGCCTCGTCGATATCTGCCTCGAGGCGGGCGTAAACCTCTTCGATACCGCTGACGTTTATTCCGCGGGCGCATCCGAGGAGGTCCTCGGGCAGGCGATCCGCGGAAAGCGCGACGCGGTGCTCATCTCCACGAAGACGGCGCTGCCGATGGGCGACGGGCCGGCGGACTGGGGAAGCTCCCGTTCGCGGCTGATCAAATCCGTCGATGACGCGCTTCGGCGTCTCGGCACCGACTATATCGATTTGCTGCAATTGCATGCCTTTGATGCCTCGACGCCGGTCGAGGAGGTACTTTCGACGCTCGATCGCCTCGTCGCTGCCGGAAAGCTCCGCTACATCGGCGCTTCGAATTTCGCCGGCTGGGAGCTGATGAAATCGCTCGCCGTTTCTGAGAAACATGGCTATCCGCGTCATGTGGCGCATCAGGTCTATTATTCACTGGCGGGCCGCGATTACGAGTGGGAGCTGATGCCGCTCGCTGCTGACCAGGGCGTGGGTGCGCTGGTCTGGAGCCCGCTCGCGTGGGGCAGGCTTACCGGCAAAATTCGCCGCGGTCAGCCGCTGCCGGAAGGAAGCCGGCTGCACCAGACGGCGGAATTCGGGCCACCGGTTGATGACGAAACGCTGTTCAATATTGTCGACGTGCTTGACGAGATAGCCGCCGAGACCGGTAAGACGATGCCGCAAATCGCCATCAACTGGCTAACCACCCGGCCAACCGTTTCCAGCGTCATCATCGGGGCGCGCAACGAGGAGCAGCTGCGCCAGAACCTCGCTTCCGTCGGTTGGTCTTTGACGAAGGAGCAGGTCGAGAGGCTCGACAAGGTCAGCAGCGTGTCGGCGCCGTATCCCTATTTCCCATACAGGCGGCAGGAGGGTTTCGCCCGGCTCAATCCACCGCTCGTTTGATCGATACTGGACACGCGCCATCCGTTGCCCCATACCAACCTGCTTGTGACGGCGGAAAAGATGGGGGATCAACAGGATGGCGCTCAAGGATGCAAAAGCCGGAAAACGCAATGAGGCAGGCATTTCGGCCGTTCTCGGCATCTTGAAGCAGCGCTTCGGCGAGCGCTTCCAGGCCGGAGAATCCTTCCGCCTACAGCATGCGCATACAACCACTTACATTCCCGCGCAGCTGCCGGATGGCGTGCTGTTCGCCGAAACCGCAGACGACGTGAAGGCGGCGGTCAAGCTCTGCGCGGAGCACAAGGTGCCGGTTATCGGCTTCGGTACGGGCTCTTCGCTGGAGGGGCAGGTCAATGCACCGAATGGCGGAATTTCAATCGATTTCAGCCGAATGAATCGGGTTCTTGAAGTAAATGCCGAGGATCTCGATTGCACCGTCGAGCCGGGCATTACGCGTGAAGAGCTGAATGTCTATCTTCGCGATACCGGTCTGTTCTTTCCAATCGACCCCGGTGCAAATGCCTCGATCGGCGGGATGGCTTCCACGCGGGCTTCCGGAACCAATGCCGTTCGCTACGGCACGATGAAGGACAATGTGCTGTCGGTGACGGCCGTGACAGCCAACGGCGAGGAGATCCGCACCGCGCGTCGGGCGCGCAAGTCTTCGGCAGGGTATGACTTGACCCGGCTTTTCGTCGGGGCCGAGGGCACGCTTGGAATTCTCACCTCCGTAACGTTGCGGTTGCAAGGAATTCCTCAGAAGATCGCAGGGGGCGCCTGCGCCTTTCCGACGATCAAGGCCGCCTGCGACGCGGTCATCATGACCATCCAGATGGGTATTCCGGTTTCGCGCATCGAATTGCTGGACGAGGTGCAGATGCGCGCCTGCAACGCCTATTCGGGACTGAGCTATGCCGAAAGCCCGACGCTCTTCCTCGAATTTCACGGAACGGATGAAAGCGTCGAGATTCAATCGGCGCAGTTTGCGGAGATTGCGGCCGAATGCGGCGGCGAGGAGTTCCTTTGGACGGCGAACGCCGAGGAGCGCAACAAGCTCTGGAAGGCGCGGCATGACGCGTACTGGGCCTGCCGGGCGCTGGCGCCCAGCCTTGCCGCACTTTCGACCGATGTCTATGTTCCAATATCACGGCTTGCGGATTGTGTTGCCGAGACGCAGGCCGACATCCAGGAACATGGTCTGCTGGCGCCGATCGTCGGTCATGCGGGGGACGGGAACTTTCACGTGCTCCTGCTGTTCGACGACAAGACGGCTGAAGGCGTCGCCGTTGCGGAGAATTTCGTGGCGCGGCTCAATCAGCGAGCTTTGGCCATGGATGGGACATGCACCGGCGAGCATGGGATAGGACAGGGCAAGATGGGGTTTCTCGAGCAGGAACTTGGCGGTGCCGTCGATCTTATGCGGCAGGTCAAGCAGGCGCTCGACCCTGACGATATCTTCAATCCCGGCAAGATCTTTCATCTTGGCTGAAAACGGAACAAGCTCATGATCTTCGGCCTTGCTCCCGACATGAATAACAGTAGTGTCGGCAACAGATTCCCGATTGGAGAATGCTTGATTTGATAGGCCGGTTCCTCGTCTTTCTGGGGGGAGTGATCGTCGTAGTGCTCTTCGTGGCGCTGCTCGCTCCGCTTTTCATTGACTGGACCGACTTCCGCAAGAATTTCGAGGATCAGGCCAGCCGCATCATCGGCAAGAAGGTGACGGTGCATGGCACCGTCGATGCGCGCCTCTTGCCGTTCCCGTCGGTCACTCTGCATGACGTGCGCGTTGGCCAAGAATCAGATGGCCAGCCGGTCGTCCAGGTCGAGCAATTCGCCATGGATGCCGAGCTTGCGCCGTTCCTTTCCGGCGAGGCGCTGATTTTCGACATGCGCGTCGTCAATCCGAAATTGCGCTTGCGGCTGCTCAAGGACGGAACGCTCGACTGGATGCGCGGCAGCCGGCCGGAGATTCCGGCAAAAACGGTCGTCCTCGAAAGTGTCCATGTGACGGGCGGCGACCTGCAGTTCATCGACGATCAATCGGGCCGCTCCCGCCGCATCACGGGATTGAACGCCGAGATGTCCGCGAAGTCGCTGGCAGGCCCATGGCGGATCGAAGGCGACGCATCGCTGGATGGCGATCATGGCAGCTTCTCGATTTCAAGCGGTCAGCCAGACGAGAACGGTGTGTTGAAGGTTCGCACCCAGCTGGCACCCGATCGGCATCCGGTCAAAATCGATCTCGACGGCGAACTGAAGCTGGTCGACCGCAAGCCAAATTATCAGGGCCTCATGTCGGCCGCGATTGAAAGCCGAGCCAAGTCGGACGACAAAAGCACGCTGCCGCCACGCGTCAAGGGCCGCTTCGAACTGACCAACGAACGCATCCGGGTACCCGAATACCGGATGGAGATCGGGTCTGCGGACGATCCCTATATCATCACCGGAGAGGCGACGCTCGATACCGGAACCGCGCCGGAATTTCTGCTGGTTGCCAATGGCCAGCAGATCGATGTCAACAGGATCGGAAATCAGGGTGCGGGCGGCAAGACCACGCGGGACCCCACGCAATCTGCGCGGCAGCGGCTCAATTCGTTGATCAGCATCGTCGCCCAGGTTCCCGTGCCGCAGGTGCCCGGAAAGGCGAGCGTCAAGCTGCCGGCGATCGTTGCGGGGGACACGACCATTCGGGATGTGCAGCTCGATCTGGAACCGGCGGGCGACGGCTGGACGATCGACAATGCCGTCGGGACACTGCCGGGGCGGACTCAGGTGGAGGGTATGGGCCAGCTGAAGCTCAGGGGCGAACCTTCCTTTAACGGCCAGCTTACCGTTGCCTCCAATCAGCCCTCCGGGCTTGCCTCCTGGCTTGCGGGCTTGGTCGACCCCGCGATCCGCCAGTTGAAGCAGGCGGGCTTTTCAGCCGATGTCAGCCTGACCCACCAGCACCAGAGCTTCAACAACCTGGAGATTGCCGTCGGTTCTGCCACGCTGAAAGGCAAGTTGGATCGGCAGGCCCCGGAGAACCAGACGCCCTTGCTGAACGTCGATCTCGCCGGCGATGCCCTCGACCTCGATGCACTGAGGGCCTTGACCGGCCTTTTCACGGGGCAGGACGCAGGCGACAATGTGCTCGACCACAAGATCACTGCGCATTTGAAGGCAGACAAATTCAGCGCTTTCGGCGTCGAGGCGCAGAATGTCGAGACCAGCTTTACGATTGCCGATGGCGCGCTTGCCGTCGACAAACTGAACGCCAAGAATCTGGCCGGCGCGGAATTGACGGCCACCGGCCGGGCCGAGGGTTCTTTGCTCGACTACAAGGGTTCCGGCGAGATCACCTTCAAGTCGGCCGATCCGGGGCCGTTCTTCACGATGCTGAAGGAGCATCTGCCGCATCATCCGGTCATGGACAGACTGGTGCGCAATGCTGCCTGGTATACCAATACAGCCCTGCGCGGTGCACTCACGCTCGGCGGCGATCAGGGCGATGGGCTCGCGGTTACGCTTGCCGGCGTGTCGAACGGCAGCCGTGTGAACCTCGATTACCGTATGTCGGACCTTCTGGCGCTGACCGGCAAGGGTACGACAAGCCTGGAGGCCACGCTTGAAAACAGCACGACCTCGATCCTGTTCGGTCAGGCGGGGCTCGATCCCCTGCCGGTGGAGGCTGATGCCAACGGACGCCTCACTCTGAAGGTGCAGGCAAGCGGCACCGATCCGGCCGATGCGTCGCTCACCTTTGCAACGGACCGCACATCCTTCACCGCCAACGGCAAAGTCGATGTTCGTCCGGGAAATTTCATGAACGGCCAGATCGGCGTCTCATTGGAGAGCGCGGATCTCGACCCGTATCTCATCATGAACGGTATGGCGCTGCCGCAGATCGGCACCGGATTGCCCTTCGGCCTGCAAACGACCGCGACCGTCGATGGGGACAAGATCGTTTTTGCCGACCTCAAGGGGCATGCGGCGGACAATCAGTTTTCGGGTGCGGTGATCATCGATCGCAAGGCAGACAAATCGACGGCGAGCGGCGAGCTTGCGCTTGACCGTGCCGATGCGACCTGGTTGGGGGAGGCCATCTATGGCCCGATGACCGATGCTGCAACCGGCAGCCTCTCGACGGCCGCGCTTGGGCAGCCGATCTTCAAGGATATGGACGTCAACCTGAAACTTTCGGCCAAGGAGTTCTGGCCGGGATGGTCGGGGGCCGTGACCGGTTTCACGAGCAATGTCGCCTATAAGGGCGATGAGCTGCAGCTGAACGACATGAAGGGCGGATGGAACGGCGGCCAGCTTTCCGGCAATGCGCTATTCACCAATGCCAATGGCACCGGTTTGTTCCAGACGCAGCTTTCGCTCGCAAATTCGGATCTCGGCGGCGTCGTCTGGCAGCGGGACGGGGCGCCCTTGGCGAACGGCAAGTTCGGACTTTCGCTCGGCATGGAAGCCTCCGGCAAGACGATGGCCGACCTCGCAGGTTCCGTAACGGGATCCGGCGAACTGCAGCTCGCGGAGACCAGCGTGCGCGGGCTCAATCTTGCAGTCCTGGCGCCGCTGCTTGCCGCCACCGACCCGATGCAGGATCAGCTTAACGCCGGGAAGATACATCCGATCGTTGAGACGTTGCTCAACAACGGAGAGGCGAAGCTCCCGCCGACGGCGATTCCGTTCAACATCGCCGATGGCGTTCTTCGCGTGCAGAATGTCAGTGCTGCCAACGAGCTCGCCACGGTCACCGGAAACGCGCAGGTCAGCCTGCCGCAGAAACGCATCACCGCATCGCTGAACATTGCCCTCAATCCCGGCAAGGAGACCCTTCCGGGCGCAGAGCCAGCAATCCGGCTGGATTACTCCGGATTGCTCGCATCGCCCGGCCGCACCATGGATGTCACCGACATCACCGGATATCTGTCGCTGCGCGCCTTCGAGCGCGAACGCCGGCGTGTCGAACGGCTCCAGTCGAACGTGCTCGAAAAGCAGCGGTTGCGGCGTGAGGTGGCTCTGTACAAGTTCAACGATGGCGAGCGCGTCAGGGCGGCCAAGATCGAAGCCGAGCGCAGGGCCGAGGAAGAACGTCTGCGGATGCTCGCCGCGGAAGCTGCAAGGCAAAAGGCCGAGGCCGAGGCGAAAGCCAAGGCAGAGGCGGAGGCGAAGGCAAAGGCAGCCGCCGAGGCAGAAGCCAAAGCGAAGGCAGCCGCCGAGGCGAAAGCAGCAGCAGAGGCGAAGGCCGCTGCGGAAGCCGAAGCCGCGCGCCGCGCCCAGCAGCTCAATCAGTCACCGCTCATCGGTAACCAGCTCAATTTCGAGGATTTACCGGGCGTGACGCTGCCGCAGTGAGGCTCTAGCGGCGATCCTTTAGCCAGCTCAAGACATGAAGCCGTAAAGCAGAGGAGAGGTTGCTGTCCGGCGGGCGCTTGTCATCGATTTCGGAGATAAGGGCGGCGAGGGGCATTGCGCGAGCGGCGGCGATCGCCTTCAGTTCGGCCCAGAATTCATCTTCCAGTGAGAAACTGGTGCGGTGGCCATGCAGACTGGCAGAGTGCTTGCGGATCATCGGACGTCCCGTAAGCCAGTTTTCTCAAGAACTAAGTGAGGAAATTCTGCCAATAATTTGATCGGAGCGTTCTTTCGGCTCCGCTGCGCCGTCATTCGCGGTCTTCGTCTTTTTCTATGCGGCTCTGCCGGTGAGCCTTTTCGGCCTTTTCATTCAGCGCCTTTGTCAGGTTCTTCTCAGTCTTCGTGCGGCCGAAGCTGATACGATTCTGCTCGGCCTGCTTTTCCTTTTCGGAGCGGGCCTGTTTTTTCTTGAACTGGCGGAGGTTGACGATTTCGGCGCTCATGGCTTGCCTCCATCCGGCTTCGAAAGGGCGCATGAAAAAGGGAAGTCGTGGCTCCCCTCTTTGGTTTACTGCTTCTTGCGGAAAGCGTCGAGCGAGACGACGGAACCGGGCTTCTTCTCATCGCCGCCTTCGGCAGGCTTGGCGGCCGCGGCTTCTTCGCCCTTCTCGGCCGCGACCGGATAGGCAGTGATTTCAGCGTCGGGCTGCTCCTCACCGTCTGCCAGCGGCACGTCGAACTCCAGTTCGAAATTCACCGAAGGGTCGTAGAAGCCGCGAATCGCGTTGAACGGAATCACCAGTTTCTCAGGAACGTCGGAGAAGGAGAGGCCGATCTCGAACAGCGATTCGGTGATCTTCAGATCCCAGAACTGGTGCTGGATGACGATGGTCATCTGCTCCGGATATTTGGACTTCAGATGCTGCGAGATGCGGACGCCGGGGGCGCCGGTCAGAAAAGTGATGAAGAAATGATGGTCGCCGGGCAGGCGGCCCGTCGTTGCGACTTCGGACAAGACCTTGCGAATCACGCCGCGCAGCGCGTCCTGTGCCAGAATGTCGTAGCGGATATGATCCTGCCCCATGCTTTTCCTGTCTTTCTTTGGTTCGGAAGTCTTTTCTCAAGGTTATATGCCACGTCCGGCAGCCTTGGGAAAGTCTGGTATCCGGGTCACGCGTCACAAACATACATGATTTGGGTGGCAGGGAGAAGGTGAAGGCTTCTGTTGCCAGGTGCCTTCGGACCCCGCCTTTCGGTGCTAACCGCAAGGACTTAGAGCGGAATTCCCGCACCGCCATTAGGCAGCGAGAGCGTATTCCTTAGCGTTGTTGTCGTTTGCAACTACACTTTTGACCCGATAACGGCGGTATCATGCCGAGCAAAAAGTCGATCTTTACACCCTTGTCGATCCTATTTCGCCCCCATCAAAAGCAGGCCAGACCACTAAGATCGACCGCCTGTTTTTGGTGGAGGCGCCGGGTACCGCCCCCGGGTCCAATAGGTTTATTACACCGCTCATTTATCGCCATAGCCGGTCCGAAAACCGGCAGTGCTGATATAGTGTTTTCAGAAGCGTATGGAAAGGGGATACGTCACAAAAGCGTTGCGGGCGGCAAGACAATTGCCGGGACAACGCCTATTCGGACGTTGGTTTCGGCGGCGGCAGCGCTTAGATTGACCCAACGGAATCGGCGGCGGCAATGACTCGACGAGTTGCGACGGTCGGCACTCGGCTCTCTTGAGCGCGTGCGGCGGCGCTGAGTGGCCGGCTGGACGTGCGGATTGTTCTGCAATCCACGTGATCGCAAACAGGGAGACACGGATGCTGCGCCATCCTGAATATCAGTACCTCGATATCATGGCCCATCTGCTTGAGAAGGGCGACCGGCGCATGGACCGCACCGGCGAAGGCACTCTGTCGATGTTCGGCGCGATGATGCGCTTCGATCTCTCGGACGGCAGCTTTCCGGCCTTCACAACCAAAAAGGTCTACTGGAAGACGGCGGTGAAGGAGATGCTCTGGTTCCTGACCGGACAGACAAACATCCAGTCGCTGCTCAGGGAAAACGTCAAGATATGGACGGACTGGCCGCTCGCCGCATACCGCAAGGCGACGGGCGAAGAGATATCCCAGGAGGCGTTCGAGAGGCGGGTCCTCGAGGATGATGCTTTTGCGGCAAAGTGGGGCGATCTCGGGCCGGTCTACGGCAAGCAATGGAGACGATGGCTGGACGGCAATGGGGTCGAGCACGATCAAATCGGCGCTCTCATGCATAGCCTCAAGACCAATCCGACGAGCCGGCGCATGCTGTTCCACGCCTGGAACGTGGGCGAACTGGATCAGATGGCGCTTCCGCCTTGCCATATGGTCTATCAGTTTCACGTCTCCGGATTGCAAGGTGAGGGCCGGCCGCGGCTTTCGATGCTCGTGAACCAGCGCTCCTGCGACATCTTCCTCGGCGCGCCATTCAACATCTGCCAACAGGCCGCGCTGCTTGCCATGGTTGCGCAGCAGGCCGGGATGGATCGCGGTGAGCTTATCTGGGTCGGGGGCGATACGCATCTTTATCTGAACCATCTGGAGCAAGCCAAGGAGCAGCTCTCACGCGAGCCAATGGCCTTTCCCAAGCTGGTGCTGAAGCGGAAGCCCGATGGGATCGACGGTTATTGGATCGAGGACTTCGAGGTGTCGGGCTACGATTCTCACCCTGCGATCGAAGCGCCGGTTGCGGTCTGACCAAGCCCGGCGGTCCCCTAGCTGTCCGCGCCTCAGCGAAGTAAACTGCGACACAGGTTGCCGGGTGTTTAGATTTTCGGAGACGAAGGAGCGGATAGGACGCGGCATGAACGGGGCGAGCGAGAATTTGCGCGACAGTTCAGGCGCGGTGATACGGCCGCCGATCGCCTGGGCGCTTGCGGTGATCGCCGGGCTTGCGCTCGATTGGGTCTATCCGCTGCCGTTCCTGCCGTCGGCAGTGCCGCGCGGCTGGCTCGGCGGCATCGTGTTCGTCGCCGGCCTGGCGCTGCTGATCTGGGCGGCGACGACCTTCCGCCGCGCGGGGACACAGATCCCGACCACCCAGCCGACGACGACGATCGTCGCCGCAGGCCCCTACCGCTTCACGCGCAACCCGATCTATACCGGCATGTTCCTCGGCCTCATCGGGCTTTCTGTCGCCTTCGACAGCCTGTGGCTGATCGTCCTGCTGGTACCGTTCTATCTCGTCATCCGCTACGGCGTTGTCGCCCGCGAGGAGGCCTATCTCGAGTGGAAGTTCGGTGACGTCTATCTCGCCTACAAGGCCCGTGTTAGGCGGTGGCTATAGCAAGGCGAAGACGGGCAAGCTGCTGGACCCGAGCGATCGGAACGGGTCCAGCACGATCTCTGGGGCATCCTACTCCCGGCGGAGAGGACGCCGCGCCGCTCACCGTTCCGTTACGGTAATGCGACCCCGCATGTTCGGATGAAAGCGGCAGAAATAGTCGAGGCTTCCCGCCTTGTTCATCACCATCGACGCTGACTTGTGAGGTGCAATCACGACATCGAAGCCGCCCTTGACAGTTGCTGTATGGGCGAACGGATCCTTGTTCACCCATTCAATTGTATCGCCTACCACCACCGTGACTTCCACAGGCTGAAAACCCAGCTTGTCGAGAACCACCTGGACGGTGGCAGCGTGGGCTGGGAGGGCAGCCAAGGTCATGGCCACCCCGCCCAGCGCTGAAAGGAAGCGCTTTGCCGCCATCGCGATGACTTTACTTCAACATCGCCGCGACGTGTTCGGCATGCTGCTGGTGTCCCTGAAACACCTTCAGACCCGTCTGCAGCAGATCCTTCAGGTCCGCGTTTTTCGCGGAGGGGATGAGCAAGGTTTCGAGCGCGCCATTGACCTGCTTGTGGTAGGCAACCTCGTTCTCGATATACGCCTTGTCGAACGCGGCGCCCTTGAGCTTGGCAAGACGCTTCTTCTCCTCGCCTGCAGCCTTTGTCAAATCCTTGCTGGTCGCGTTGTCCTCGGGCTTCACGTTGAGCTTCTTGACCAGGTCGAGCGCCTGTTTGTTTACGGCCTCATGGTCGCGGATCATGTCCTTGGCAAAGGAGACGACCTCTTGGTTTTTCGATACTTCGACCGCCTGCTTGGCCGCATCGATATCGATTTCGCTCGCGGTGTAGGCGATGTGTGCGATCTGAGGGTCCGTCGGTGCGGTGCCGGCGGCAAACGCAGGCGTACCTAGAAGGCTGAGGGCGGCGTACATTGTGGTTAGTCGCGCAAACATGGGGATGCTCCTCTTTGCGGGCCAAAGCGGCCCGATGGTGTTGCAAAACAACCTCTTGGATGCACGCGGACCAAAAAGGTTCCCGCTTATTCGGTAAGGCCAAGCCGATTGATGACTTTTTCTGTCAAGCGCTCGCAGCGCCAACCGGCGAACGGGAAAACATCGAGAAAAGCCGGACCGATCTGCTCGTCGAGCTTGCGCCGCAGCAGCGCTCTCGCCCTGTGGAGCCTCGTCTTGACGGTCTCGGCCCGAATGCCAAGAAGGCTCGCCGTGTCGTCTATGCTCATGCCCTCGACGACTCTCGCGATAAAAACCAGGCGAAAACTCTCGGGCAATGTATCCATCGCCTCCTCGACCAATCGCACTATCTGCCGCTGCGCCATCACCTTTTCCGGATCGTCTACATCCATAACGGCCGGAAACCGCAAGATCTCCGCTCCCTTTTCTTCCGCTGCCAAAGGAACTTCGGATCGACGCGCTGATTGCCGAAGCCTGCCCAGCGCCTCGTTCAAGGCGATACGGTGCAGCCATGTCGACAGCAGCGCCTCACCTCGGAACTGGTCGAGATGCTGAAAAGCGCGAACATAGGTCTCCTGGACGATGTCTTCGGCGACGCTGTCGTCGCGGACCACGCCGCGGGCAATGCGAAACAGCTGCTGGTTATATCTGCGCATGATGGCGCGAAAGGCTTCAGGCTCCCTGCGACGCGCGCCGGCGACGAGATCCGCATCGGTGGATCCTGAGGGCAATGCAAGCTTTCGGTTTTCAGGATAGGTCGTTTTCATTCGGGCTCCAATCCTGAATTGGATGATCAAAACGGGATAAGGTTCCCAAGTTTTTGATTTACTATGCAGCCGACGACATTCAAATGTGAATAGGGATCGTCACTCCGACCGATCGAGACAGAGGAGCGCTGTCTGATGCCGAGCTGGTGCGGCAACCGAAGGCTTCGCCGCTGACGACAGCTTGATTGCCGCCGCTGCCAAAGCGGCGCCGGTATCTGACTTGGTGGTATGTCGACGCGACGAAAGAGGCAGCGCCTAGGCGTTCAAGCGTTGCTGCGTCTCTCGGTCGAAGAAATGAACCTTGTCCGTTGCGAACGAAAGCTTCACGCGCTGTTCCGGAACCAGTTCGACACGTTCGCGGACGACCCATGTCAGTTCCCTGCCTTCGAGTTCCACGACAACGTGGGTTTCCGAGCCTGTAGGCTCGACCACCTTGACCACCGCGTCCACACCGTTCTCGCCACCCAAGGCGATGTCCTCGGGACGAATGCCCAGCGTCAACGGCTGGCTTGCCGAGTTGGCTGGCGCCCGCGACAGCTTCACGCGCGAACCTCCCGATAGCGACAATGCCGGACTCCCGGCATCCTGCAGGGTTCCCTCGAGAAAGTTCATGGCGGGGGAGCCCAGGAAGCCGGCAACGAAGATGTTGCGAGGCCGGTCGTAGAGCTCTAGCGGGCTGCCGATCTGTTCGACACGACCGCCTTGGAGCACGACGATCTTGTCAGCCATGGTCATGGCTTCGATCTGGTCGTGGGTGACGTAGACGATGGTGGTCTTGAGGCGCTGGTGCAGCGCCTTGATCTCCGCTCTCATCTTCACACGCAGCTTCGCGTCCAAGTTTGAAAGGGGCTCGTCGAAGAGAAACACTTTCGGATCTCGAACGATGGCGCGACCCATGGCAACGCGCTGCCGCTGTCCGCCTGACAACTGGGCGGGCTTTCGATCGAGGAGGGGCTGCAATCCCAGGATGGCCGCAGCCTCACTCACCTTCTTCTCGATTTCCGGCCGCTTGACGCCCGCGAGCTCGAGCGCAAATCCCATGTTCTGGGCGACCGTCATTTGCGGGTAGAGCGCGTAGTTCTGGAAGACCATCGCGATATCGCGATCCTTCGGCTGCAGATTGTTCACAACCCGGCCGTCAATGCTGATCTGGCCGGCTGTAATCTCCTCGAGCCCGGCAATCATGCGCAGCAATGTCGACTTGCCGCAGCCGGAGGGGCCGACGAGAATGACAAATTCACCGTCGGCGATCTCGACGTCGACGCCGTGGATGATGTCCACTGCGCCGAAGGACTTCTTGACGTTCTTGATGCTCAACCCTGACATCGGGACCTCTTGTAATATCCTCAGCGCTTCCGGCGGACGCGCAGTGCCTGGTACGGCTTGCGCGGAATTTGAACGCCAAAGGCCGCGTCCGGCTTGCCTCCGCGGACAATTGCGCCGTGACGGGTGGGATGGGGAACGGGAGCCTCCACCTTCTTCGCCGGCGTGATGGTCATCTCCCAGGTATCGATGAGATCGACGTCATAATCGTCGCTGTCGAGCGGCAAGCCCGAGGACCAGATGACCGGCTGGTGCTCGCCGAGGTAGATCAGACGGAAATCGCCGTCGCCGTCGCGCGCTCCCGACACGCGGGACCAGGGCCACTCGCCGATGACGCCAAGGGGCTCCAGCCCGTGCTTCACGTCCGCCTCAAGCAGGTCCCTGAGGAAGCCGATACGCTTCCACGCCTCGCCGCGCAGCTCTCCGCCCTTGGCCCACCAGATCAGATCCTCCGGGTGGGAATAAGTCTCGCCATGGCCGGCATATCCGCCGCGCGCCATTGTGATCCAGAAGCGGTGCACCAGCTCCCGGGCGCTGAGATTGCCCCAGGACTGCATGATGTCGCCTTCATATTCGGGCTCGTCGTTGACGACTGGCTTGCCGTAGGCGTTGCGCCACTCCTGGGTGCGCTTGACGTCGGGATTTTGAATGCACGTATGAGTGACCCAAGGCTTGCGATGGTCAAAGTTTGCCGTCACGTCGCCATTATGGATGGAGCGCAGGTGCTGGTAGGGATCGTTCTCTTCCAGGATGTGGAAGTATCGATCCCATTGCTCCATCGGCTTCGTATCGATGAGGAAGTCATATTCGTTGGCAAGCGACCACCAGACGTTCCGGTAGGCGGACAAACGCGCGGCCAGATATTCGACATAGCGAAAATCCTGCGCGGCCGACATGTCCGCGTAGCCCCAGCGATCGTAAGGGTGGAAGATGATGATGTCGGCTTCGATCCCGAGTTCGCAAAGTGCTGCCACCTGCTTTTCGAAGTGCCGGAAGAGGACGGGGTTGGGTCTATCGAAGTCTTCCTTGCCATCGGCGCCCTTCTCAAAGCACGCATGGAGAGGCTCGTTGACGTTGTACGGATAGTCTTTCGGAAAGACGCCCATGCGGATCTTGTTGAAGCGTGTTTTCATCAGCGTCTCCAGCGTCTGCTGCTGCATCTCAAGCGGCTGGTGCGTCCAGGCATAGCAGGTCGTGCCAAAAGACAGAAACGGCGTCCCATCGGCATAGGCGAAATGAAACTTGTTGCGCACACGCACCGGGCCGTGGTTGCCGGCCGATGGGGCCGTCGCGACCAGTGAACCAGTCTTGCCGTCGAGTGCCGCGGTCTTGGAACGGGTCAGGAAAGACCATTCGCCCTCGGCGTCGGGCATGAAGCGGACACGATAGGTCCCATTGCCGTCATAGAAACCCGGAACCCGAACTTCCCGGCTCTTGTGGGTGAAGACGGCATCGAATGCCACGTCGAGATACGGGTTGCCGTCGGAGGGTCCATCAAAGGAAGCTTCGAACACGCCCCATTTTTCGACTGTTGCATTAGACATAGAATTCTCTCCTCATGAAAATTTCTCTGGCCATCAGCCTTTGACGGCACCGGACGTGAGGCCGGACACGAAGTAGCGTTGGAACATCAGGTAGACGATGGTCGCCGGCAGGACGGTCATGACGATCGCGGCGTTGAGCTGACCATAGTTGCTCGAAAACTGTCCCTGAAAGGACATAAGACCAAGCGGCAGGGTCCACATGTGCTGATCCTGAAGCAGCACCAGCGCCATGGCGAATTCATTCCAGGTCGAAACGAAGTCGAGGATGAGCAGTGCCGCAAGGACAGGAAGGCAGACCGGAAGGAATATGCGCCGGAAGATCGTGAAGTGAGTTGCGCCGTCAATCAACGCCGCTTCCGACAGTTCCTTCGGAATTGCCTTGAAGAAGCCGTGCAGGATGAAGACCTGATAAGGCACCCCGAAGGCGATGTATGGCAGGATAACGCCAGGATAGGTGTCGATAAGCCCAAAAGAGTTTACCAACGTGAACAACGGCGCAAGCATGACCTGAAAAGGAATCATCGTGCCGAACACGACAACCAGCAGCAGCGTCTTGGTAATCTTGAGCTTAATCTTCGCGAGGGCGTAGGCCGCCATGGCGGAAAGCGCGAGCCCGAGCGGCACCTTTATCACCGTGATGATGACGCTGTTGAAGAAGGAGCTGGCAAAGTTCCCGCGGCTCCATGCGCCGCTGTAGTTGTCGTAGGCAAGCTCCGTCGGCGGCATGAATGCGCCTGTACTCGTGACCGCGGCCGGCGTCTTCAGCGATGTGAACACAATGAAGACGAACGGTGCCACCCAGATGAGTGCAACCAGGACCAAGGCGATCCAGAGAGCAATCAGGACCGGATCGCGCTTGAGCGTGGAGGTCTCGGCGTGAGCCTGTCCAACGGTTGAGTCGGTCTGAACGGCTGTCACGATTCTGCCTCCTCCTTCTTCTGGGTCCATCGCAGGTAGGGAATGACGATTGCGATGGTGATCAGGAGCAGGACGACCGATATGGCCGCGCCTCGACCAAAATCGAAGATCTGCATGGCCTGTGTAAATGCCCAGAGCGCGAGCATCTGGGTGGATTGCGCCGGGCCACCGCCTGTCAGACCATAGACGATGTCGAAAGCCTTCAGCGACGAGATGATCGAAAGAACCAGCACGATCGTCACGGTCGGACGGAGCGCGGGCAGGGTCACATGCTTGAAGACGGCCCACCGGCCAGCGCCGTCGATCCGGGCAGCCTCCACGAGAGTCTGGGAGACATTCTGGAGGCCCGCCAGGAACAGGACCATTGAAAAGCCGACTGTTTGCCAGAGGTAGGCGACAAAAACCGAGTAGAGGGCGATTTTCTGGTTACCCAGCCAGTCCTGGATCCAGGTCTGCAGACCCCACGACGTCAGCAGCTGGCTGAACAGTCCGAAGAAGGGATCGTACATCCACTTCCACATCGTCGCGACCGCGATCGGCGCAATGATAACCGGAAGATAGAAAATGGCCCGGAGGCTGTTGCGCCCGAAAATCTTCTGGTTGAGGCTGAGCGCCAGCAGCAGACCCACCGTCGGAGGGAACACCAGGCTCATCAGCGTCCAGATGACCGTATTGCGGAAAGCGACCCAAAAGACCGGATCTCTCGTGAAAATCGCGGAGTAGTTCGCAAGCCCGACGAATTGCCGCTGCGGATCCAGTCCGTTCCACTTCTGAAAGCTCAAAATGACCACATTGAGCATCGGATAAAGGGCGAATACTGCGTAGATCGCCAGCGCAGGCACGAGCAGGATGAGCGCTTGCACGCTCGGATCATGTGTCGTTTGTCGTAGTGACATGCTCTCCTCCGGGCAGCGCGAGGCCGCTGCCTGTCTTCATGATGGTGCGCCAGCCGACCGACATGCGGAGCGGTCGACTGGCGACTTGGGAGGAATTACGTCCGGCTTGCGATAAAGCTCTGCAGCTGCTTCGGGGCCTCAGCCGGTTCGATGTTGCCCGATGCGACGTCGTTGATGACGCGGAAATATTCCGTCGTCACATCGAGCGGAAATGCTTGGTCGCCGTTCATGTAGATCTTGCTGTACTTCTTGAAGATATCCAGCCATTCCGCCTCGAGCGGCTTCTGGTTGGTGTACTGCACGTTCTTGTTGACCGAGATCGAGCTGACCTGCCCGACCAGATCCTGCTGAACCTTGTTCGAGAGGAAATAGTCGAGGAATTTCGCCGCCATGTCAGGGTTCTTGCTCTTCGTACTGACGTAGTTGTACTCGGCAAACCCGTAGAGGCGGTCGGTGTTGGTCGGGAAGGGGAAGATCCCGTAATCGTCGAGATTGGCGCCGCTGCCCGTCAATTGACCGACCAGCCAGTCGCCCTCCAGCATCATGGCCGCGCGGCCAGCCGTGAACAGGCTATACGACTGCTTGTTGTCGATGCCCATGAATGGCTGCAGCGTGTAGTCCTTCGTCCATTTTGCGAACTCCGTGAAGGCCTCCGTCGCACACGGCTCCTTCGTCCAGTCCACTTTCATGGACTTCAACGCATCATGCTTTTCAGCGCCGCATTTTGTTTCAAGGATGACATCCATAAGGCGCATCACGTGCCAGTTGACGGTCCCGCCGAAGGTGAACCCCGGAATGCCTGCTGCCTTGAGTTTCTCAGCCGCCGCGAGAAGCTCGTCGTAGGTCTTGGGTTCATCCTTGATCCCGGCCTGCTCGAACAGCTTCTTGTTGTAGTAGACCGCTTCACCCTTGAAGGTGAACGGCGTGCCATGCTTGCCGCCAGGATAGAGGTCGGCGAAAGCGGCCGCGGAGGGCAGGAGTTCGTCGGTCCACTTGTATTCGGTGTAGTACTTGTCGAGCGGCAGCGACAGACCAGCCTTCACGTACTCACCGCCAAGGCCCAGACCCGCCCAGCTAAAGTAGATGTCGGGGCCGCGGTTTGAGCCTGCGGCGACGCGCAACGCCGTCTTGTGCTCGTCGACAGCGCGCTGAACAATCTCGATGTGGGTGCCGGGATTGGCTGCCTCGAAGTCGCTGGCGACCTTCTTCAGGGCTACGTTCGCAGCGTTATTGTCGAAGTTCAGCGTCCAGAGCGTGATGTCTTCAGCGAAGACCGGACTTGCCGATAGAGCCGCAACGGCCATTGCGACAAGGCTCGCGGATTTCAATTTTGCAGATAGGGTCAGCATTACCGTCCTCCTCTTGATAAGCTGCAGCTCTTTTTACAGATAGTGATTTACATGTCAACTGGTATGATGAGGTAACCATCAAGATGGTGCAGTTGGTACGCTTCAGGTCAATCCGCGAGTGGCAAGATCGCGGTAGCGAATGAAGCGAGCCGAAGGTGCGCACCCGGATTCTCGGACGCCAACCTGCACGCGCTGCAGTCGACTTCCTGTTCTTCGTGCGTCAGGTTGACCACGTGAAGCCTGGTCCCTGTGTCACCGCGCGCGACGAACGCCAGAACCTCGGAGGGCGAGGAGGAGACGCACTCCTGCCAGGATGCGCCGGCCAATGCGGACAGTGTCCGTACCGTATTGAACAGCGGGCGCCGGCCGCCTTCCGGGGTCGGTTCACCCGGACCGGCGATCAAACCAAACGGACCGGTCAACGCCGATAGCGTCAGGCATTCGAGATCGGCATCCAGCACCCGGATCGCGTAACCAAGCGCGAAAGCCTCTGCGAAACGTCCGTTGTGGCGCGGGTCCCGGTTGGCCATGGGTATGCGCCCGCCCGACGGGTTGTCCATCGTGCGGCTGCCGTAGGGGTTCTGCCGCATCGGTATGGTCGATGGGCCGATCCGGTAGGGTTTCTCACCGTAGATGGCCCGCACCGAGCGGGTAATGAAGGGCAGGGCCTCCAGCGTCTGCATGACGCTGAGATCGTCGGCTGCATGGACGATCGGGTTGGTGCAGTGGCTGATGAAGCCAAGCTGTTTGTCCGGCACACGCTTGCGGTTCAGTTCGGTAAAGTAGCTGAGCATGCCGCCGCCGATGCGCATGCCTGGAAAAGCGGAATGGGCTGCGGCATAGACCTCTTCGAGGGGCGGGCAGTCGGGCCATTTGCTGCCGGGCGGCGTCGACTGCCGGTCGACGGAGGGCGAGATCATGACCGCATCCGGTTTGAATCCCGCCGACCGCATTTGTTGGGCAATCTCGGCTGTTTCGCTCGCTGGGGACTGCTTGCAAGAAAGCGCGATCTCCAGCGTCGAACGTCCGGGGTGAACTGCAGCAATTGCGGCGAACCGCTTGAGCGCTTCGACGCCGTGTCCAGCACCTGGATCGAGATGGAAGAGCAGTTCCCGGGGCGCGGTCTCCGATAGGAAGCTCTGCGCCGAGAGAGACGCATCAGCTTCCTCGGGTGTAATGATCAGACCGATTGCCGGCACGGCGCCGGAGCGTGCGCCGAGTTGAAGTTTTATTGCTCCGCCCGAGCTACCGACAGAAGCGCGCTGTGCGGGGCGGCTGTCCTTGATGATCAGCGATGTCTTTTGCCGGACGGGTTGATTGGCGGGAATCTGATAAGGCCAGGGAAGGGCGAGCGGCCGGACGTAGGTCTTGTAGGACGCGTCCGACCAGTTTCTCTGATCCTCCATTTCGAAGGTGTCGCCCTCCATGCGGCATTCCGCGGTGACATCAGGTGCGACCTCGTGGGTGATGGCGCGCATGTCCTTGAACGGCTGCCAGGGCTCGATGAAATCAGGAAACCGGGTTGCCTCGGTCG